>JALORD010000450.1 GCA_025459145.1 Pirellulaceae bacterium
GGGCTTGGCCGGCTGGGGGGCGGTGAACTCGATTACCAAATCGATCTGCCGATCCTGGCCATTTTCGACACGCAAGGGGTGGGCGAGTCTGCCCACCGGGGAGCTCACGAGTACGCCGAGCGCGTCATCAAGATCTTGCATCGGCTCTTGACCGTCGACGACCAGCCCCAAACTCCGCTGTACCGTCTGCATTTTGCGGGTCTGCCCGAGAGCCAATCGCCGACGTCCATTCACTCCGTCGACGACGCGCTCCTCGGCCTCGACAGCTATGGTCGCACCTGGCATCGCCAGGAGATGCTTAAAGCGCGCAGCGTCGCGGGGGATCGCGAACTCGGGCAGACGGCGCTTGAGGCGCTTCAATCGTGGATCTTTCGGCGATATCTCTACCGAGCCGATGAAACGGGAATCAAGGCCCTCCGCCGGCGAATTCTGCGGCGCGGTGTAGCTGCCGATCCCCACGGTTCTGGCGACGTGATGAACAGCCGCGGGGGACTACTCGACCTCGAATCGGTCGTGCAGTTCTTGCAGCTGCTGGTCGGCGGCGATCAGCCCAAGGTCCGCCGCACGGCCACGCTCGAAGCAATTGCCGGGCTCGAGCAGGCGGGCGTGCTCACGGTTCCTGAGCGGACGCTGCTCGAAGAGAACTACCTCTGGCTGCGGCAGGTGCAGCACCGAATTCAAGTCCTCGCGAGTCCCACCCAGAGCACCCTCCCCACCGACGAACTGGTGCTCGCACAACTCGCGTTCTCGCTCGGCGAGCCAGCTGGTGGCGATCCCTTTGTCGCCCGGGTGCGGAGCCGGCTCGAGTATGTCTGGGAAGGCGTGTCCAGGCTGCTCGAGGCGAGCTTTACCGAAGAGTCGCCGCCGCCAGTGGTAGATCTTTTGCTCGATCCCGACTCGGCCAGCGATACAGCTCAGGTCCTTTCGGCCTACGGCTTTGCTCGACCGGCCGCCGCGGCCGCCAATCTGGCGGCCCTGGCACAAGAACGTGTTCCGTTTCTCTCGACACGCCGCTGCCGGCACTTCTTGACGCTGATCGTCGAGCGACTCTTGCAGGCGATTGGTAGTACGCCTGATCCCGATGCGACGCTCGACAACCTGCTCCGAGTGAGCGATTCGCTCGGCGGCAAGGGAGTCCTGTGGGAACTGTTCCGCCTGCATCCCCCCTCGCTCTTGCTCTATGTCCGGGTGTGTGCGGCCAGTCCCTACCTGTCGGAAGTGCTCACCACTCACCCCGGCATGATCGACGACCTGGTCGATTCGCTGCAGCACGACCGGCTGCCGACGCGCAGCGAATTGGAGCGTCACTTTTTAGAGCTGTCGCGCGGCGCGGCCGATCCGTCGCGGGCCCTGTACGATCTCAAGCATGCGAGCCATTTGCGGATCGGCGTCCGCGATATCCTGGGGCAGGATTCAATCGATGCGACTCATCGGGCGCTCTCCGATGTGGCCGAATTCTGCCTGGCGCAAGTCGCCGAGCGTGAACTGGCGCGGCTCGGCGAAAAGCACGGCACGCCGACAATTGGTCCTGGGCCTTTCGAAGGGCAGACTTGCCAGGTCGCCATTCTCGGCCTCGGAAAACTCGGCGGCCGCGAGCCGAACTATCACAGCAATCTCGAAATCGCCGTGCTCTACGAATCGGAAGGGACCACGCAGCCCGCTCCGCGAACACGGCAACAGCGGACGACCAATTCGCACTTTTTTACGCAGCTTGTGCAGCGAATTCTCAAGGAGCTGACGCAGCTCACGCCACAGGGCCGTCTGTACGCCGTCGACGTGGCGCTCCGGCCGATTGGCGTGGGAGGCGCGATGGCCTTGCCGCTCGCCGATTTTGCCAACCATTTTCTGGCGGGCGCGGCGCCGCTGTGGCAATGGCAAGTCTTGTGCAAGGCCCGCCCCGTGTTTGGCGAGGCTCCCTTTCGGCAGGCGATCGAGAATGTACGTCACGAGCTTTTGACGACGCGTCCCTGGAACGAGACGGATGCCGCGGAGATCTACCGGCAGCGACTCGAGTCGCAGCGCGGGGCGAGTGAACTCAATCTGAAACGGGGCCGCGGCGGCACGCTCGATATCGAGTGCCTCGTGCAAGCGCTCCAGTTGCGCCATGCTGCAGCCAGTCCGCGCGTCCTGGTCGCCAGTACACAAGACGCCCTGCGGGAACTCGCCGCTGCGGGACATCTCGCTCACGACGACGCGCAGTACCTCGCGGAAAGCTACCGCCTCTTGCGGCGCATTGAATCCGGTCTGCGGCTGCTCAACACGCCCGCCCGTCACGACTTGCCCGCCGATCCGCTGGAATTGGCTAAGTTGGCGCTCCTCCTGGGACAACCGAGCGCCGACACGCTCCGCGATCGCTCGATCATGACGCTGTCCGAGAACCGCCGCCGGATGGAGCGGATCCTGGGGATCGATTTGCAGCCGCCCGAGTGACCTCGAACTCGCGTGCCAACGCGGGCCGAGGCTCGGCGGCTGAAGTTGGCGAAGGCCCATGTTAGAATTGAGCGTCGCTTCCTGCCCCGCCAACGTTCAATTTCCCTGGCCAATCTCCCTGGTCGGCTCTATGAACTCCACGTCCCGCTTGGCTCTGGCGCTCTTCGCCGTTTTCGCGATCTCTTGGGTCGAATCGGCGCACGCAGCGCCGGACTATGCCAAGGAGGTCGTACCAATATTCACGAAGTACTGCAGCGGCTGTCACAACGATACCGACCGCGAAGGGAAACTCTCGCTCGCGTCGTTCGAGGCGCTTCTCAAAGGAGGCGAGAACGGCGCCGTGTTGACTCCCGGACAGGCCGACACCAGCCGACTGGTGCGCGTTATCACGGGCCAGGCCGAGCCCAAGATGCCACCCGAGGGAGAAGAGGCACCAACGGCTGAAGAGTTGTCGATTCTCAAAGCCTGGATCGCCGCGGGAGCCAAAGGGCCCAGCGGCATGGGGCCCGACCCAGCCATGCTTGTGACGCCGCAGATCAAACTCCTCGCGCCGGCCCGGCTGGCGATCAACGCCGTCGCCTTGTCCCCCGCGGGGGACGCACTGGCGATCGCCCGACATGGTTCCGTGGAACTGCAGTCGGCGGTCGACCATAAGACAGTTCACGAGCTCACAGGAATTCGTGGCAATGTCAATGGCGTATCGTTTTCGCACGATGGCTCGCTCGTCGTTGCGGCGGCCGGAGAACCGGGACTCTTTGGCGAGGCAACCCTGTTGGACGCCGCAAGCGGCAAATTGGTTCGCCAATTTCGCGGCCACACCGACAGTTTGTATTCGGCCGTCCTCAGTCCCGATGGCCAAACGCTGGCCACCGGCGGCTACGACAGCCAGATCATCCTCTGGGATGTCGCCACCGGCGAGCCGCGGCATACGCTCGCGGGCCACAATGGCGCCGTATTCGAACTGGCCTTTCGCGCTGACGGCAAGGTGCTGGCCAGTGCCAGCGGCGATCGCACCGTGAAGCTATGGAATGTCGCCAGTGGCGAGCGCCTCGATACGCTCAAGGAATCGCAAAAGGAACTGTATACCGTCGCATTTAGCCCTGACGGCACGCAACTGGCCGCAGCTGGCGTCGACAATCGCATTCGGGTGTGGCGAATCACGCCTGAGGCCCAGGAGGGAACCAATCCGCTGCTCGTGAGCAAATTCGCCCACGAGACGCCGATCCTGCGGCTGGTCTGGTCGGCCGATGGTCAAACAATTGCCACCAGCGGCGAAGACCGGCTCGTCAAAATCTGGAACGCCAATACGCTGGCGATCCGCCACACGCTTCCCGAGCAGAGCGACTGGGCGAGTGGGCTTTCGATTGCCGGCGATGGCAGCCGACTGTTCGTGGGACGAATCGACGGCTCGGTTGCAGCGGTCGAATTGCCAAAGGTCGCGGCGGTGGACGAACAGCCATTGGTGCCGCTGGCCGAAGTGCCGCCGGAGGTAGACTACGGCCCGCAGCCTACGTACGACGCGCTCCCCAAAGTGGCCGAAGTCGAGCCGAATGATCTTCCTGAAAATGCAACCGCAGTCGAAGCTCCGGGACGCACCTCGGGAACAATCTCAAATCCACAGGATGTCGACCTGTTTCGCTTCTCGGCCAAAGCTGGCGACCAGTGGATCCTCGAAACCAATGCCGCCCGCAGTGGTTCGCCGCTCGATAGCAAGCTCGAGGTCCTCGATTCCGCGGGAGAGCCCGTCCCGCGATTGTTGCTCCGGGCGGTACGCGACAGCGTCATCGAATTCCGTGGCATGAACAGCGACCAGCGCGGCGTGCGGCTGGCCAATTGGGAGGAGATGCTGCTCAACGACTACGTCTACCTCTCGGGTGAAGTGATCAAGCACTTCCAGCAGCGGCGCGGCCCCGATGCCGATGCCCAGTTCTATCCCGAGAACGGCAGCCGGATCACGCTGTTCGACACAACCGCGCGGGCGCACGCCCTGGGCGAACCCGG
>JALORD010000451.1 GCA_025459145.1 Pirellulaceae bacterium
CGCGGCGTGTTCGCCAAGTCGTATTAGTGTCCGGAATTCTCCCTTGGCTGACGCGACGCCCCACTCCCCTGCCCTGCTCGTCCTCGCAGCGTTCAGCCGCCACGCCGCCGCGCTCGACTGGGCTCGGCAGACTGCCGAACATGCCTGGGGGCCGATTGCTTTAGCCAGCGACCGGTTCGAACATCGCGAGACGACCTACTATGAGGCGTCGATGGGACCGGACCTCGTGAAGACATTCTTTGCCTTCGAGCGGCTGATCGATCCGGCCGATCTGCCGACGTGCAAACGCGCGTCGAATCAATGGGAGCGCGACTACCAGCAGCTTGGCAGGCATCCGGAGCCGCGGCCACTCAATCTCGACCCGGGGTACATCACGGAGGCCAAGCTAGTCCTGGCGACGACGAAGGACCGTGACCACCGGATTTACCTCCGCGACGGCATTTTTGCGGAGGTAACGCTCCATTTTCAGCGGGGCGCGTGGCAAAGCCGCCCGTGGACCTATCCCGATTATCAACGGCCTGACTATCATGAGTTTTTCCTTCGTTGCCGGGAGTATTTGCGGCAGCGGGGAGCCTGACGACAGCTGGAACCAAACCACGTTCCGGTGTTTGGCGGTGGATAGTCCTACGGCAAGTCACTGGGACCGCGTGTGGTCCTATTCAAACTCGCGCGAAATGTCTCCCCGTTCCATCGCCCTTTTCCTCGCAGGCTCCATCCTTCCGAGCCTGATCGTTGCGCTACTGGCCACTTACGTTATTCGCGCCAAAGCATCCTCCTGGGGCCTCATCGATCAGCCGGGCGAGCGAAAGGTTCATACAACGCCGACGCCGCGCGGCGGCGGACTGGCGATCTGGCTCGGCGTGATTGGCACGTTTGCCGCGGCGACGTTGGTCCTCGTCCTCGCGACAAAAATTCCCGCGATCGAGTCGCTGATACCCGAATTCGCCCGGGCGCACCTTTCGGGCATCTGGTCGCAAGCGGCCAAGCTTTGGACGCTGCTGGCTGCAGCGACGGCCCTCATGTTGCTGGGGCTGGCCGACGACCGCGGGGGCCTGTCGTGGCAAGTTCGTCTCGCGGCCGAATTCGGCATCGCCGCCGTCTGCGTCTGGCTGGTCCCCAACCTTCGGCTGACGGCGTTCATCGACGCGCCGCTTGTAACCGGCGGGCTGTCGGTCCTCTGGATCGTGGCGCTCATCAACGCGTTCAACATGCTCGACAACATGGACGCCCTCTCGGGCGGCGTCGCGGCGATCGCGGCTTCCATGCTGGCTGCGGTGCTGCTGATTGCCCCCGATCCTGAGACGAGCGGACCGCAGCTTTTTGTCGCGGGACTGTTGCTCGTGGTCGTCGGAGGAATCCTGGGGTTTCTGTGGCACAATCGTCCGCCGGCCAAGATCTTCATGGGGGACAGCGGCGCCTATTTCGTCGGCTTCATGATCGCCGCGGCGACGCTGCTGGCCAGCTATACAGGCTACGAAGGAGAGAAGCGGCATGCGATCCTAGCGCCACTCCTCGTGATGGCGGTGCCGCTCTACGACATGACGACGGTCATTCTCATTCGCCTCCGCGCGGGGCAAAGTCCCTTCAAGGCCGACAAGAACCACTTTTCCCATCGGCTCGTGGATCTGGGAATGACCAAGACGCAGGCGGTGCTGACCGTCTATCTGACCACGGCCACCTGTGGACTGGGTGCCTTGCTCCTGCATCAGGTCAACACGAGCGGGGCGGTCGTGATTATGCTGCTCGTCGGGTGCATTTTGTCGCTCATTGGCATTCTGGAAGCCTCGGCCCGCCGCACGATCAAGAAGTAGCAGCACGAGCCGACCCATGCGTTCCGAGCGTTCCACGAAGTCGACGAAGGCCAACCGCCCAAGTTTCGCGGCCGCTTGTCGGGAACCGTCGGCCGTCGCGGCCAAACAACCGCTCGTCGAAGGTTTACTCGTCGCCGGGACCACTTGCCTGCTGGTCGCGACGCCGCTCGTGCCGTCCGAATCGATGGTTTCGGAGGGAACCGCCGCGCCGCTGTGTCTGCTGTGGCTGCTGCTCGGTGGGGCTGTGGCAGTCCACTTGCTGTTGTCGCCGGGGTCGCGTGTGCTCGTCGGCTGGACGGGAATCGCGGCCCTTGTGTTTGTCGCCTGGCACACGGCGAGTGGTCTCGTGGCAGGTCTTGCCGGCAATGGCCGGCAAGCGATCAACGTCACCTGGCAGGTTATTTGTTATGCCCTGGCGGCGCTACTCGTTCGCCAACTTTTTCGCTCGGGCGAGCAAGCGCGCGGGCTGGCCGTTGTGTTCGTGGCCTTGGCGGCGGCCCTGTCGGTGCAAAGCCTGCACGAGTACTTCATCAGTAAGCCGGCCGATCTCGCGGCGTTTAACGCCGATCCCGAAGCCGTTTACCAATCGCTCGGAGTTTCGTCCGACGCCGAGAAGCAGATGCTTCGCTGGCGGATCGAAAGCGTCGAACCGCTGGCGACGTTCGCCCTCACGAATTCGCTGGCCGGGTTTCTGGCTCCCTGGCTCGTCGTCCTGCTCGGAATCGGCGTCTCGCTCATCGAGCGGCGAGCAAACGGGCGATCGCTGGCCGGCGTACTTGCGCTGCTGATCTTGATCGCGTGCGCTTTGCTCCTTACGAAGAGCCGCACGGGATATTTGGCGGCTGGCATGGGGGCTGTCCTCGTCGCGGTCTACGGACGAAGTCGCGGCTGGCGGATCGATTGGAAGATCCCGCTGGCGGCGACCGGAACACTTGTCTTGCTGGGACTCGGCGCGGTTGCCGCGGGCGGGCTCGATCTGGAAGTACTGAGCGAAGCGCCCCTGTCGGTGCTCTACCGGCTCCAGTACTGGCAGGCAACCGCGGCGATGATCGCCGATTATCCGCTCTTCGGCTGCGGACCGGGGCAGTTCCAGGAATTCTACGCCCGGTACAAACTGCCGCAGGCGAGCGAGACCGTCGCCGACCCGCACAACTTGCTGCTCGAAATCTGGTCGACAGCGGGGACACCCGCGCTCCTTGCGGCGCTGGCGATCGGGGCGGCATTGGCCTGGCAGCTTGGTGCGCGGGGCAAGACGCACGCAGTTCCCGAGTCTGAGCGGACGGAGCCGTACGGCGCAGGGGCATCTCGGCAACCGCCGCTGCCGACCGACGGGGAAATCCCGCGCGGCTGGATCTACGGCGGAGCGGCGCTCGGATTCGTTCTGGCGACGCTGGTCCGAGCTGCATTCGGGTATTCGCTGCAGTGGGAAATGTGGCTGCTCGGGTTGCCGGCGGCAGCGCTCGCCGTGTGGCTCCTCGATGACTTTGTGCGTAGCGGCACGATGCCGGCGGCCGTGCCGGCCAGCGGTCTCGCGGCGCTACTGGTCAACCTGCTCGCCGCGGGAGCATTCACGTTCCCCGGCGTGATGCAGAGCGTGTGCGTCTTGATTCCACTCGTGCTTGTGGCGGGCAATGGCGCCGCGTGGAGCGCTTCGCTCTCACGTTCACAAAGCGGTATGCTGCTGGCCTTCGCACTCGGACTCGTCGTCCTGTTCACGCAAACTGGCTATTTCCCGGTGATGCGTGCGGCCCCCCTTTTGGCACGCGAGGGTCGCCCCGATCAAATGGCGGACCGGTGGCGAGCCGCTGCCGAGGCTGACCCCTGGGATCCGCGTCCCTGGCGCCAGCTGGCAGAGCTGTCGGCGCACCGCTACGCCCTCTCTGGGAATCCGGCCGATCGCGAGCAGTTTCTGGCTGCTGCCGAGCAGTATCGCGAGCGCAATCCACGGCACTTCGGCCAGTATCAGGCTCGCGGGGAGTGGCTGCTGATGGTTTACAGCCGATCGCGGCAGACAGACGACCGCGATCAGTCCATCGAGGCGCTGCGGGAGGCCGCCCGATGGTATCCTGGAAGGGCGATCCACCACCTCCGGCTGGCCTGGGTGCTCAAGGCTGCGGGCAAAGTGGACGACGCTCGCCGGGAGGTCGACATAGCCGCCCAATTGGACGAGAAAAATCCGCACTCCGAACAGAAACTGGCTGGTCAACGGTTGTTCACACTCGATTTCGAAGCATTGCCCCAGGTATTGGCGCCGGAACTCGCCGATCTGGATGCCGAACAGGCTTTACAGCAACTGCGTACTACTCTGGCACAGGAGCCAGTCCGATGAGAACTGCTTTACTCGCCGTAGTGTGTCTCGCGATCGGGGGAATGGCCGGCTGGCTGGCCACGCGCAACGAGTTTTCCGTGCACGTGGTCGAGCTGACGAATATCTCGGCCACCGGTACGACCGCGGCAGACAAGGCCCCCCCGAAGATCGGACCGCTGGCCAAAGTGGTCAATGGTGAGCGGTACGACTTTGGCACGATGGACCGCTACGCGACGCAGAGCCATTCGTTCATCATCGCCAACGACGGGGACGAACCACTGATCCTGAAGTTGGGCAAGACCACGTGCAAA
>JALORD010000452.1 GCA_025459145.1 Pirellulaceae bacterium
CCGCTGGCGCTCGGTCCGGTGCTGAGCGGCAGCGAAGGTGCGGCGTTCCCGAGCGGAATACAGTGGCCGCTGCTGGCCGCATTCGGCATCTTGCAACTGGGCATTCCCTACGCCCTGTTCGCCCGGGGGCTCAGGGCGATACCGGGGCACGAAGCGACCGGCATCGCACTGCTCGAGCCGATTCTGCTTCCGGTGTGGGTGCTGCTTGTCTGGGGCGAGCGGCAGGCCTGGTGGACGTTGGCCGGAGGGGGACTGATCCTGGCGGGACTAGTCGTCCGCTATCTCCCCCTGCCGCGGCTGATTTCGGGGCTGTTTTCGGCCAAAGTCTAGCCACATGCTGCGCCCCGCCGTTATGCTACAAAACGGGGGCGGACAGCCGCGGGGCGCAGTATCCTTAAGGAAAGGCCAGCAGGTCCTCCTCGCCAAATTCAGCGGGTCGCCAAAGTTAGCGGGTCGCGAGTGCCAGCGGGTTCGTCCCGCCCGAATTCACGCAGGATGATTCCTCTTATGTCCATTGTCCGTTGCCCGCGATGTCGGGACGAAGTGACGGTTCCGGCTCGGGCCTCGCAGAAGGCGCTGGTGCGCTGCCCGCTCTGCCTGGAGGAATACGTTCTGCAGGAAGCGCTGAGCCTGATGCCGCCCGCGCTCGAGGTGATTGACGGCAGCCTGGGGGTGGAAGAGCCCGCGCTAGTGTCAGCGGGAATTGCGGCCGGCGAGGAAACCTACGAACTGGCGGGCAGAGGCGAACGCAGCAGCGGGTTCGCCGGAGCCTTCGACGCCTCGCCCGCCGCGGGCAGCGTCACGGCGGCGCCGCGCCCGGCGTTCAAGGGCGCTCGCCCCAAGCGGAAAGAACGGGGGGTCCTCGGCACTGTCCTCGGCCCGGTCCTGGGAGGCATCGTCGGCATCGCCCTGGCCCAGCTGGTCCTGTGGTGGATGTTTAGCAAGGACCCGGTGCAATTGGGACCCGAAGTGGCCAAGTATGTGCCGCAGATTGTCCCCGCACAGTTTCATCCGAAGGAGGTTCGCGCGAACGACACCAGCAGAACGATCGACGCCAGCAACGCTGGATCCAGTCGTGCCCCGACGCGGCCGAATCAATCCCCCGCCGGAAATAGCGCCGCTGCAGGGAGCGATTCGCAGCCCGCCACGAACTTCCCCGTCGGCAATAAAGAACTCGTGGGAGAGCTGCCGCTGGACGCTCCTTCGCTCGAGAGCCCCACGCTGCCCGGGCCAGGAGCCGAAGGAGGAATCTTTGGCGATCCGCAGATCGCCCCGCCCGCAATCGAGCCTGCACTGCCTGAGCTCCCCAGCATCGAACCGCCGCTGGGCGACGCTGCTACCTCAAAGTTGCCAGGTGCCGAGACGCCTTTCCCCGCACCGCCCGGGGCAGAACCGTCTGCCAGCGCGCCGCCCCTCAGCGACAATTTACCCGGCGCAAATCTTCCCAGCGTGGAACCTGCCGCGCCGCCCACGGAGCCCCCTGCCGACGAGCGTGCGATCCCCACGACCGCCGACTTCGAGCGCGGGGTGAGTGCCGCGGTGGCCAGTCTCGAAAAGTTGGAAGCTCCAGCCGATCCGTCAGCGACCGCCGAAGAGGTCAATGAAACGCGGCGGCAACTCTACACCGACTTGTACACTACCGCGGCGGAGGTAGGGCGGCTGGCGACGTTTGTGAGCACCTCCGACGCTGACCTGATCGATGCGGTCGGATCGCTCAACGACCTGCTTGGGAAACTGGTGTCCACGAAATCGGCGGCGCTCAATTCGCTGACCGGGATCAAGCTTCCCGAGCTCAAAGCGGAGGAAGGTGCGCTGGTGATGGGGACGGTCCGCGACTTTCGCGCCGCCGGTTCGATGTTTGAACTCACGGTCGAAGCGGGGCGTATGCGTACGCCGGTCGCCGTCGTCAGCCCGACAAACCCGCAAGACTTCTGTGCCCCGGGCGATGCGATCGTTGTGGTCGGGCGGATCGTCGAAGAGCCGAAGAAGAACATCTCCGGCTACGAGGGGGATCACGAGCGGGTCGTGCTCTACGGGGCGAGCGCCGTTGCGGCCAAGCCCGAGTAGTTGCCGTGTACGCACGCCGGCATTAGTCGTGACGGGAGCGCTAGGCCGCCCGGCTCGCCGGACGAGCTGCCGGCTTCGCCAGCACTTCTTTCAGCCGCGAGACGACGGTGAACTGTTCGTCGGCGGTCAGCTCCGGAAAAATCGGTAAGCTGAGGACTTCCGCCGCCGCCCGTTCGGTCTCGGGAAGACTGCCGGCCCGATAGCCGAGCGACTGGAAGCACTGCTGCAGGTGGAGGGGCACCGGATAGTAGACTTCGCTTCCCACGCCCCGCTCGGCAAGCTGCGCTTTTGTCGCATCGCGCTGGCCGCCCGGAATGCGGATCGTGTACTGGTTCCAGACGTGTTCGGAGTGCGGCTCGGCGTGAGGCAGGGTCACGATGCGATCGAGTCCTGCTTGCTTCAAGAGTTCGTCGTACCGCCGGGCATTGGCCCGCCGCTGCTCGGCCCAGGTGGACAAATGCCGCAGCTTCACGCCGAGCGCCGCCGCCTGAATCGTATCGAGCCGGCTGTTGATTCCCACCACCTTGTGATAGTACCGCGGGCTCATGCCGTGGGCCGCGTACAGTCTCAGCCGGCTGGCCAGGTCGGCGTCGGTCGTGGTGAGCATTCCCCCATCGCCGAGTCCGCCGAGATTCTTGGTCGGGTAAAAGCTGAGGCAGCCAATTGCTCCCAGCGAGCAGGCCGGGCGACCCCAGTATTTCGCGCCGATCGCCTGGGCCGCATCTTCGATGACCAGCAGCTTGTGGCGGCGGGCCAGATCGACCAGGGCGTCCATTTCGGCGCACTGGCCGAACAGGTGTACGGGAATGATGGCCCGAGTGCGGGGCGTGATTGCCTTGCGGACCGACTCCGGGTCGATGTTCATCGTCCGGGGATCGATGTCGGCAAACACGGGCCGAGCGCCGACGCGAGTCACGGCGCTGGCGGTGGCAAAGAAAGTAAAGCTAGGCACGATCACTTCGTGTCCCGGGCCGATTTCGAGCGCCAGGAGCGCGAGCAAGAGCGCGTCGCTTCCCGAGGCACAGGCAATGGCGTGTTCCACGCCGCACATTTCGGCCACGGCCCGTTCGAGTTCTTGCACTTCGGGGCCATGCAGGAAACGTCCCGAATCGACGACGCGGGCGATCGCGGCGAGAATCTCGTCGCGCAGGGGGGCGGTCCCTCGATTGACGTCGAGCAGGGGCACCTGGGAAACGAGCTTGCCCGACAAAACACCAGGCAGCGAGCCGGAGCCGGCAGCGGACATAAATTCTGCATCCATGCAGGGGGTAGAGTCCTGACGAGCGGTCGGGAGGGTACGGAAAACGGGCTCCCGGCGTCAAGAGCAACTCCACCGGCGGGCAATTTGGCGATCTGGCGAAGGCTGTGGCTGGCGGGGCGTGTGCAAGCGGGCTACACAAACAAATGTCAAGAAAGGGCCCCCGCCCGCGGCGGCGGCGGCTAAAATGCGTTCCTCGCTAGAACTTCGGTCCTCTGGTTCACCGACCGGCAGCGTGCCAGCAGCCGATTGCTATCAAGACCGGGCCGACACCGGCCGCCGATTCTTCCGTGGCAGGTCCCTCCTGCAAGCACCGAGGAGCCTCGACATGTACCGATCGTGGGCGCTAGTCGCCGTTTTCGTGGCAAGCTTCGCCTGGGCCCAAGACCGGGAACCGCTGTTTCCTGAGCCGATCGACGTCGAAGTCCCGCACATCTCCACCGACAAATCGGTCGCCTACGACTACGACATCGTCTACGTCCGCGCGCGGCGGGCCGGCGACGATCAGCACCAGCGATTCTTCACCGACTTTTCGCAGCCGGTGACGCTGGAACCGGGGGCCGACCTGATGCTGCTCCATCCCGACGGGAGCGAAGAACTGCTTGTCGAGGGCGGAAACGGCTCGGTCACCGATCCCATGATCAGCTTCGATGGCGAGTGGGTCTTTTACAGCTATCTCTACGACCTGCGCAACCGCAGTCAGTGGGATCCGCCCGCCGCCGGGGCCGATATCTTCAAGCTGAATCTGAAGACCCGCGAGATCGTGAAACTGACGACGCAGGAGTTCACGCCGAACACCGGCGCGGCCCCCTGGTCGCGAGGCTTCCGTACGCCGCAGGAAGGCCGGACGAATTATCACTACGGCGTCTTCAACATGGGACCTTGCCCGCTGCCGGGAGGCAAGATCGTCTTCACCAGCAACCGCGACGGCTTTCGCCCACCGAAGGGATACCCGGTCATCGCGCTGCAGCTGTTTGTGATGAACGACGACGGGACCAATATTGAAAAGATCGGCCACCTGAACATCGCCGGTGCCCTACATCCGGTCGTGCTCACCGACGGGCGAATCATGTTCAGCTCGCTCGAATCGC
>JALORD010000453.1 GCA_025459145.1 Pirellulaceae bacterium
TTGACCTGCATCCCGTCGGGAATGCGGAAGCCGCGCAGCGCCTGCTCCCCTTCGTCCGAAGCGGCGGCGATGTGCGGCGCTTCGGGTACAGGAGGGGCCTCTTCGCCAGGAACCCCCCAAGCCGATCCGGGAACAAGACCACACAACGCACAAACGAAAAATGAGCGGGAGAACACGTTCATGGAGAGTCAGACCGAGGGGTTTCGTTGACGTCGGGGCCGGGGGATGATGAACTAATAGGGAGAGGTCGCCCGGCCGGCAGGAATCGTTTTAGCCTAATTCTTCGGCAGCCTGCTGACAAGGAAACGGCTCAGGTTGACGGCACCGTGCCGGCGGCCTCCTGAATTCACTATTTCGACCGAGTTCGTGCCTCTCGATTGAGCGGGGATTCGCATGTCGGTCCATTGTTCACAGTGCGGCGAAGAGCTGATGGGAGCGGTCAATCGGTGCTGGAAGTGCGGCCAGCAATTTGCCGCCCGACCCACCATCGACGGGCTTCCTCCCGTGCGGCCCGCGTATGAAGCGGTGGCCGTCGAACTGTCGCACGAAGCGCTCGAAGCTCGCGTCCTCGAGGATGAGGCGTCGGTTGCAGCAGCCGAATTGCAGTTTCAAGCGGGGGCCGCCACACTGTCTGCGACGCCCGCCGCACCTGCCTCCGCCGTGGCGAGCCTGCCTCCTCATCCGCTCGCGACGCCGCGGCCCGTTCCAGCCGCACCCGTGTCGCAGTTCCGCCCCGTTTATCAGCCGCCCAACTATGCAGCGCAAGGCGGGGCCTATGCGGCGCTGACCTTGGGTTTGTGTGGACTGGCGCTGTCGTTCTGGCGATGGGAAGCGGCGGTGATCGCTTTCGTGGGACTGCTCGCCGGCCTGTGGGGAATCTACTCGCCCCGCCGCAATCTGGCCTTGGTGGGGATGCTCCTCTGCGCCCTGGCGATGGGGCTGGGAATCTACCGCGGAGTGAGCGACCTGTACGTCTTCCTCTACAAGGATGCCCCGGTCGTGAGCGCGGAGGAGGACGAGTTCGGCCTGCCAATCGACGAGGCGAGCGGCGATTAGCCGGCGGGCAAGGCGGGAAATGTCGCCGGATTCGCGCCGCTTTGGTCCAAGTGGTTTCGGAGCCACGCCACAATTGCCTCGGCCGTGGCGGGATTGGTAGCTAGCGGGACCTGGTGCACGTCGCACACCCGCATCAGGGCCGAGACATCCGGCTCGTGCGGCTGAGCAGTGAGCGGATCGCGAAAGAAGATCACTCCCTTCAATTGCCCGAGGGCCACGCGGCCGCCGATGATCAGATCGCCGCCGTCCGGCCCGTGCGCCACGCACTCGACTGCAAGCCGGCATTTCTCAGCAATCAGCCGGCCGGTGCTCCCCGTCGCCACCAGAGCGTACCTCTCGAAGATGTCGCGATGGCGGAGGACGAATTCCACCATCGCGGCCTTCTTCTGGTCGTGCGCGATGAGGGCGATCATTGCGGGAGGAAACAGAGGTCAGGGGACAGGGAGCAGGGGCGAACGGTTAGATCAAGATTTCGCGGATTGGCTCGCCGAAATCGACGTCGAGCCGTTTGCGGCCGGGGATTTCCAGGCTCCGCGGATGGATTCCCAGTTGCCAGAGGAGCGTGGCGTGCAGGTCCGTGACGTAGTGCCGATTCTCGACGGCGTGGAAGCCGAGTTCGTCGGTCGCACCATGCGTGATTCCACCGCGAATGCCGCCGCCGGCCAGGGCGATCGAGAAGCCATAGGGATGGTGGTCGCGACCGTCGGAGCCTTGGGCTCCTGGTGTGCGGCCGAACTCGGTGCCGATGACGACGAGTGTCTCGTCCAGCAGGCCGCGCCGCTTCAGGTCGTGAATGAGGCCCGCGATCGGCTGATCGATCTGCCCGCACAGTTTGCTGTGCCCCGCCTTGAGGCCGCCGTGGGCATCCCAGGCTCCGGCGCCGCCGTTGCTGCCGTGGTAGAGCTGAATGAATCGCACACCTCGTTCGACCATCCGCCGAGCGGCGAGGCACTGGCTGCCGAAAGTCTTGGTCGCGGCCTGATCGAGGCCATACAGCTTCTGCACTTCGGCCGATTCGGCGGCAAAGTTCACGACGTCCGGCACCGCCGCCTGCATTTCATACGCCAGTTCGTAGGACTTAATCCGAGCAGCCAGCGCCGGATCGTCGGGATATTCGGCCGCCGACAGGCGGCTGAGCCGGCCGAGCAGCGCGAACTCGGCGGCTTGTTCTTCCTGATAGACGCCCCGATCGGGCGCAGCGAACGGGAGCGGATTCTTCGGATCGACGACGAGCTGAATGCCGTCGTGCTTGGGGCCGAGGTAGTTGGCTCCATGTCCTTGCACACCGCCGCAGCAATCGGCTAGCGGCGTTCCCAGCACGACGAACTGCGGCAAGTTGTCGTTGAGCGAACCGAGGCCATAGTGGACCCACGAACCGATCGTCGGAAACGGGCCTTCGAGCGAATGCCGCCCGGTGTGGAACTGAATCTGCGCCCCGTGATTGTTGTCGGTGGTCCACATGCTCCGCACGAGGCACAGGTCGTCGGCGCAGAGCTCGCCGGTGCGGGCCCACCAGTCGCTCATTTCGAGTCCCGACTGGCCGAACTTCCGATGGCCGACCTGCATCGGATAGATCTTGGGATGCACCTTGTGCAGTCCTTCGATCACCTCGCGGAGATTCTTTTTCACATAGGGAGAATCGAGCGTGGCCTTGTAGGGAGACTCCTCGATCGTCTTGCCGGCGTATTTGTTGAGCTCCGGCTTCGGATCAAAGCTCTCCATCTGGCTCATCCCGCCGATCAGAAAGATCCAGATGATGCTCTTGGCCTTGGCGGGCGGAGCGGCAGGTAACGCGTCCTCGGCACGCAACGCGCCTTCGCGATGAAGCATCGCCGTGAGGGCGAGGGAGCCGAAGCCGAGCCCGGCCCGGCCCAGAAAGGCCCGTCGATCCACCTGTTGCTGCACGCCAAGCATCGCAATCTCCTCATTCAAGCAATTCAATTCTAGCCCCCAGCCCCCGACTCTAGTCTCCGGCTTTGGCATTCTTCGCCGCCAGCGCATCCGTCTCCGTCAGCTTCAGCCGGACACTCAAAATGTACGGCTGTTCGCCCTGCTGCCAGTGGCCATATGTCGTGAGTACGAACGTCCCATCGGGGAGGACTTCGACGCCCGGATAGGCGCAATCGGCTCCCTTCGTGTTGTCCTTGAGACGAATCCGGTATTGCCCCTCGCGGCCCTGCACAATGTCGTCGTACGTGCCGACCCAGGCGACCCAGTCCCCCTTGGTGGGGCTCTCGTGTGTCGTGTCACGGAACGAAATGAGCAGGCGGCCGTCGGGGGCGTACTTCGCCACATGTCGGTCGCCGGTCAGCGCGCCGGGAAGCTCGCGCGGCTCGGTCCAGGTCTTCCCCTCGTCGCGCGAGAAGATCACATAGGAGTTTTTCACGCGGCGATTCTCTCGGAGGAGGACCGCGATCTCCTTCCCGTCGGGCGAACGGATCGCCCCCGGCTCGCACAGATGGACCTCCGCCGAGCCCTGGATGACCTGTGGCGCGGACCAAGTGAGCCCGCCATGTGAAACAGCGCCAGGTACCGCCCCGGTCCGTCCTTCAGCTCAACGACCGAACCCATCACGACGATCC
Organism: Pirellulaceae bacterium; assembly: GCA_025459145.1. Taxonomy (GTDB): domain Bacteria; phylum Planctomycetota; class Planctomycetia; order Pirellulales; family Pirellulaceae; genus CAYLLN01. The sequence goes on from JALORD010000453.1 coordinate 3,639, forward strand.
CGCCCCAGTCGCCGACGGGCTTCAGTTCCGACCAGGTCGCCCCGTCGTCCTCGGAAACGGCCAGCCGCGCGGGGTACAGCCCCGACCAGACGATCAGCCGTTTCTTCCCTTGTGGATCGACGACGCGGTGGATCGTGGGGACTTCGAGGCTCGTCGACCACGACTGCGGGACGGGGAGCCGCTCGCTCCAGGTGCGGCCGCCATCGGTCGACCGCTTCATGACGATCGCGCCGCGGCCATGCCCCTTCGGGTAGACCGTGATCATCGTCTTGCCGTCTTCGAGCAGGACCGTCGTGGGATGCCCGAGGTACTGGCCGTCCTCGCGATCGACGATCGTCTGGCGAGCGACGTCTTCGTTGAGGTCGACGACCGGGATGCTGTAGCCACGCGGCACGGCTGGCGGCTCGTCGCTCCAGGCGGGCACCGCGACAAGCGACACGGACCAGAGTGCAGCCGCGACGAGTCCCGCGATCATCGACCTCGAAATCATCCCAAAATCTCCCGAATCGGTTCGCCGAAGTCCAGATCGAGCCGTTTGCGCCCCGGAATTTCCATCATCCGGTGGTCGAGGCCCAGTTGGTGCAGCACCGTCGCATGCAGATCGGTAACGTAATGGCGGTTCTCGACGGCATGAAAGCCGAGTTCGTCCGTCGCGCCATGCACCACGCCCCCACGGATGCCGCCGCCGGCTAGCGCGATCGAAAAGCCGTAGGGATGGTGGTCGCGGCCGTTCGAGCGCTCGGCTCCCGGCGTGCGGCCGAACTCGGTGCCGATCACGACGATCGTCTCGTCCAACAGGCCCCGCTGCTTGAGGTCGGCCAAGAGCCCGGCAATCGGCTGGTCGACTTCCTGGCAGAGCCGCGTGTGCCCCGCCTTGAGATCGCTGTGAGCGTCCCACGCCCCCGCACCGCCGTTGCTGCCATGGAAGACCTGTACAAACCGGACACCCCGCTCCACAAGACGGCGGGCTACGAGTAGTTGCTGGCCGAATGCTTTGGTCTCATTGCGGCCCAGGCCATAGAGCTCCTGCGTCGCCGCCGTTTCGGTATTGGAATCGACCGCCTCGGGAACGGCCCGTTGCATCTGAAACGCCAGCTCATACGACTTGATCCGCGCGGCGAGCGCCGGATCGTCCGGGTACTCGATTCCCGCGAGTGTATTGAGCCGGCCGAGCAGTTCGAACTCCCGCGCTTGCTCCTCGCGAAACACCGTCTTATCAGGCTGAGCAAAGGGGAGCGGCGCGGCCGGATCGGTCGCGAGCTGAATGCCTGCGTGCTCGGGTCCGAGATAGTTCGCGCCGTGTCCCTGCGCTCCGCCGCAGCAATCGGCCAGGGGCGTCCCCAGGACACAGTACGACGGCAGGTTGTCGTTCAGCGAGCCCAGCCCCCAGTGAACCCAGGAGCCGATCGTCGGAAAGGGGCCTTCGATCGCGTGGCGGCCGGTGTGAAACTGCAGCTGCGCACCGTGGTCGTTGTCGGTCGTCCACATGCTGCGAACGATCGCCAGGTCGTCGACGTGCCGCGCCAGGTGCGGAAACCAGTCGCTCACGAGGGTTCCGCTCTGTCCATGCTTCTGATAGCCGACCTGCAGCGGATAAATCGTCGGCTGGACCTTGTGGTTCCCTTCGACGAACTCGCGGAGATTCTTTTTCAGATAGGGCGAATCGAGCACTCCCTTGTGCGGACTCTCGCCGATCGTCTTTCCGGCGTGCTTGTTCAGCTCCGGCTTGGGATCGAACGACTCCATGTGGCTCATGCCGCCGACCAGGAAGATCCAGATGACGGACTTGGCCTTGGCGGGGAGCTGCGTGCGCGGTGCGGTGGCGTTCTCGCTCCCGCGGGCAACGCCTTCGCGAGCCAGCATTGCCCCGAGGGCCAGTCCGGCAAAACCCATCCCGAGATCGGCGAGAAAGGTCCGGCGAGGGGTTGGCGATTCCCGCCGCATTCCGGCGAGCGGGCGAGAGTTTGCCGGGAAGTTGCGCATGGATCCGAATCCGGTAGGCTGCGGGTGGGCAGAATTCGGGAGGGGGTGCTAGCTGCCGGCTGGTACGCGGGAGGGGATGCCAACCGGGCGACGCTCAGTGTACCACATGCGGCTGGGCTGCTCACCAAGAATTCCGCTGCAAGTCGTTGCTCGCAGGCACGTTACCTCCTGCGGCGCGGATGGCCGCGACCGTGAAGAGAATCGTCCCAGCGCCGGCGGGGCGAGAATCCGCAGCATGAATCGCTGGTTCGCCCGCGCGGTAACTGCTCTAGGGCCAAACGCCGGGCGGGTGCTATCATTCCGGCCCCGCATATTTCGATCCATTGCCTGCATTTGGAGGTCAAGGATGACCCGCCTTTGGCTCGCTCTCGGCGCTAGCGCCTTCACGCTTCCCATTTTTGCCGTGCCGCTCGCGGCCCAGCAAACTCCTGCCGGTCCGACTGCTCCCTCGCGGTATGGTCCGCCGCAACAGGTACAGACACCGCGAACCGCACAGCCGACAGCCGGCCAGCCGACCGCGAACCGGCAGATTCCGACGGGTCAGGCACAGCCTCAGCAGGCTCAACCCCAGCGGCCGACGTATGGCCCAAGCGCAGGAGGCGCTCGCGGGCCCGTGCGGCAGGTCGCCGGCGAAGAACCGATCCGCCAGCCGGGGGCGGGGCGTAGTCCCGACAATCCGATTTCGATTCCGCTCAGCCAGGCCGCGGCTGCGCCCGTTCAGCCGCAGCCGCCGAGTTGGGTACCGCTCGATCCGGCGCACGAAAAGTGGATCAGCGACGTGCTCCGCTACTGGGAAGAGCACAGCAACAAGATTCAGACGCTGGCGTGCCAGTTCACGCGGTGGGAGTACGACCCGGTCTTCGGGCCGCAGGATCCCAAAACGGCCAAGACGATTGCCGTCGGCGAGATCAAATACGCTAAGCCGGACAAGGGCCTATTCAAAGTCAAAGAACTGCATCTCTACGCTCCACCGGCCAAAACGGGCGAGAAGCCGCAGTACGTCAAGCAGGATGCGATGTTCGGCGAGCACTGGATTTCCGATGGCGAGCGGGTCTTCGAGTTTGACGGCCGGAACAAGCGGCTGATCGAACGCGAATTGCCCCCGGAGATGAAAGGCAAGGCGATTGCTGACGGACCGCTGCCGTTTCTGTTCGGCGCGCGGGCCGAAACGATCCAGGCCCGCTATTGGATTCGCGGTCTCCCCCAAAGCGGCAGCGGCAAATACTGGCTCGAGGCGGTGCCGAAGTCGATCCAGGACCGGCAGAACTTCAAAGCGGTGACGATCGTCCTTGACGAGAAGACGTATCTGCCGGAAGTGATCGAGGTGCTCGCTCCGAATTACGACGCGGCGACGAATCCGGCCCGCTCGACCTATCAGCTCGCGAAGCATGAGACGACCGACAAAGTGGCCGGACCGCTCGATAAGTTCATGGCCCTCTTTCGCAAGAGCTTCGACAAGCCTTCGGTCCCCGCGGGCTGGACGAAGTTCGTCGAACGAGCCGACGGGACGACCGCGGGCGGCCCCACGCCCGGCGGTGTTGCACCGGGCGGCGCGGCACCTGGCGTCAACTCGGCACTTGAAGCAACGCGTCCTGCCGCGCCGCGGAGTCAGTTGCCGAGGTAGCGATCGGCAAGCACGAAATCCGAAATCCGAAGCACGAAACAAATGTGGATTACTTTCGTGCTTCGGCGTTGATGCTTAACTCTTCACACTCTTCTCCAGACTTGTCCCGCCCCCTTTGAGGCATCGATGAAACGGATTTCGTCGCTCTTCATGGCGGTCGTTGCCGTGGCGGTGGGGGCGCTGCTCGTCAACTCCGGCCTCATCAAGCTGCCGGAGTCGTTGACCCCGCGAGCCACTTCCACCGGCCCGATTCCAGCCCGGCAAACCGATACGATTCGCGTCGCCACCTGGAACATCCAGACCTTTGGCGAGGCGAAGCTGCAGGATCCGCTGGCAATGAATGTGATCGTCGAGGTTCTGCGCAATTTCGACGTGATCGCGATCCAGGAGGTGCGGGCTCAGAGCCAGGAGGTCGTGCCGCAACTCGTGGCGATGCTCAATGCCGGCGGCCAGCATCACTACGACTACGTTATTGGGCCGCGTCTCGGCCGCTCGTCGAGCAAGGAGCAGTACGCCTTTGTATTCGATCAAGCGAGCATCGAAGTCGACCGCTATCAGCTCTACACGGTGAACGATCCGGACGATCTATTGCATCGCGAACCGCTCGTCGGCTGGTTCCGCGCCCGGGCCGCAACA
>JALORD010000076.1 GCA_025459145.1 Pirellulaceae bacterium
AGCGATGCAACGTATGGGCTCACGCGCAGAATCGAATTACACCTGCCTTGAAAGGAAGTATCGGAACTGCCCGGACGAAAGACGCCGGACAGTCCCTTGAAGCGTGTTGACATGGTAGTTGCCACCTGAATCCTTCGCATTGTATTCCTTCTAGAAATGGCGTGCCAGTTTTCTAGAGCCAGTTACAAACCGTTTGTTCGCTAGCTAAACCGTGGGTCGGGGATGAGAGTAAGAGAGACGAAAGGAGTCTCGTAGATGTGCTCACGATCCTGCGATAGCGCGCAGCCCGAGCAGGTTGGTTTTCGCTGGTTGGCCCAGCTTGGTCGTCAAGCTGGGCCTGGAGTAGGCATGCGACGGGCGGTTGCGCTCGGGGCTGACGCGATGTGGTCCGATGGTCCCCATCGGGCGTGCGTCGGAGCAGATGTCGTCCGTTGTTGGAGTCGGGTGGCCGACGGATGGCCCTCGAGCAACTTCTGTCCGACCGGGACGGGTCGGACCACTTTGGCCGCAGTGGCGCTGCCCGCGGCCAAATTCGGTTTGTTCACTAGTGAACAGGTCTTACGATTCGTGACCAGACTAGTCACGGCGGCGAAATATTCTCGCGCGACTTAGGGCGAGCGGCGCGGCGGTAAGGCGAGTCCCGATATTGCCTTACGGCGAGTGGTGTTGACGTAAGTCTCGTTGTGCCCGAATTCTCGCGCGCAAAACGTTGACAGGGAACCTCTGTTTTGGCCTACTCGGGCGGTGTCTCAGGCGTGTGAGTATTAGGTCAATATCTCGGGAGGTGGGCGATGGCAGCAGAAAGACGAGAGCAGGGAGCGGACGAAAGCGGTGAGGGGTTGGCGGCGCGGGACGAGTGGAACTGGCCGGCGGGGCGGGGGCGATCGCGCGGGACCAAGCGCGGCGCCGATCGGCAGGCGGCGGTGGTCGAGGAGACTGGGTCAACTCGCGGGGCTGGTTGCTCAGGGCCTGAGCAACCTACTTTGCGGAAGGTGCGGCGGTCGCCGGCCAGCCGGTTTGATTCCGATGAGCGGCTGATTCGCGACGCGATGATCTACCACGACGTGCGGATCGAAGGGAAGTCGCAGCGCTTCCTGGCCCGGATCTGGCGGTTAACGCCGGGGCGCGTGTCGCAGATCGTGAAAGACATGCGCCAGAGGGCGGCTGAAATGCCAGGCGGAGATTGGGCGATCGACCAGTTCGTGCAGCGGGTCCGCGACCGTTCGCGACGCTCGCGGACTGAACAAACCGTTTAATGTGCAGTGCCGATTAAGCGCGCGTTCAATCGGCAAGTGCTTGCGAGGGAAAGAGTTGCAACGATTAAGCGCGAGCGGCAAATCGCGAGGCACCCCGAACAGCGCTCAGTGGTAAGTGGCTGCCGCGAGAGGGTCCGTCGCGCGGGGCTTGAGACCTGCGCGACGCGAGTCGACGAGGTCGGGAAACCTGCGCCGATCAGGGACGTCGCAGTCACTATGCCGGAAATGCCTCCTCGCGTTCCCGCTCCCGTTCGTGCTCTTCTTCTTTGAGTTCGAGCCCTTTGATTCGTTCGGTGATTTCGTGGAGCTTGGCCCCCAATGTGGCCAGGTCGTCGTGGAGCGTCGTAAAGCCCCGTTGTTTGAGATGCTGTTGCCTCGTCTCTTCTTTGGTTTCGGTCTGCGCCTCCTCCATGCTGCTGATGATGACGCCGGTGAACAGGTTGAGCATGATCATCGTGCCAAGCATGATGAACGACACGAAGTAGATTGCCGCCGTGAGGGGTTGCCCCTTCGAGACTCGGCGCCCCTCGCTCATCTCCTTCCACGAATCGCTGTATTCGGCGTCGGAGCCGTTGTACTGCGTGGCCAGGATGTCGTTCCAGCCTTCGAGCGTCAGCACTTGAAACAGCGTCAACGTCGAGTGGTGCAGGCTGCCGAACCGGACCGGGTCATTCGTCCGAAACAGGAACGTTCCGGCCACCGCATAGACATAGAAGTGCAGTCCCAAGAGGAGGCCGATGTAGCCGAGCGACGGGATCGACTTGAGCAGCGCGCCAACGAGCACCTGCAGCCGCGGAAGGATCGTGACCATCCGCAGCGTCCGCAGGAGCCGCGCCAGGCGAAAGACTGTGGCGAACTGCGTGTTGAGCGGCAGAAAGCAGATCACGATGATCACAAAGTCAAACACGTTCCAGCCGCGGCGAAAGTAGTCCCACGGCCGGCTGCCGCAGGCGGCGATGCGGAGGATGATTTCGCCGACAAAGACCCACAGGATCACGTACTGCAGGAAATTGATGATCTGGCCGGCGGGCGTCCCATCGGCGAAAGCGGGGTACGTCTCGAAGCCGACCAGAATGCCCGACGCGACAATCAGCGCCAGGATGAAGTTGTTAAAGCCCGTGGAACTCGTAAGCCGCTTTAGATTCTCGACCACACACGAATCTCCGAAGTTATGGAAAAGTCCCGCCCTGGGCGATGTTGTCGATCAGGGGGAGTGGGGATGGTTCGCGAAAGCCGCGTACTCAGGCCTTTTTGGAAGGGAGCGAATTGACCAAGAACTGAGGGCCGGTGACGCCCATCGAGACGTAAATGCTCATAAACGCGTCGACGCTCAGATTGGCGGGCATCACCGACTTGGCGGGAACAAAAATCAGGCTCCCTCCCACAGGGACCGGGGCCGTGGGAATCAAGACGGCATGATAGTCGATCTCGCCGACGCGGAAGAGTTCGGGCGTCGGCAAGAGGGCGAGAAAGGCCGCCCCGCTGTCGCCGCCAAAGTTGCAGAACACGACGCTCATTCCTTTGAGGTCCGATTGCCCTTTCTTATCCATCATGCCGACGAGCTGCCGCACCGTGCCGTAGACACCGCCGAGCAGCGGGACGCGGGCGAAGATCGAATCGACCCGGTCGCGCAGCAGCCGCTGAGCTCCGAGCTCGACCAAGAGGCCGACGACAAAGATCACCGCCAGCACGAGAACCCAGCCGATCGCATAGGCCAGCGTCTCGTTGGCCGAAACTCGGAGACCGGCACTTGCGAGCAGTCCCCCCAAGACCGTGTTCGGCCCGAGAAAATCGTCGAGCATCCCGGCAACCCAGATGACGATCGCCACCGTCACGACCAGCGGAAGGACGGTGAACAGCCCCGCCAGAAAGGTTTGAATCAGGTAACGGACGATGCTCCACATACGGGGACCGCTTTCGCACGGGCGAGGAGGATCGGAGGCGCAGCTTGGGAGACAACAATCGAGCCCCCGAGCGGCCAGCGTCTCCTCGCCCAAGTATCGGGACCGGAATGCGCCCGATTATGGAGAACGCCGGCCCTATCCTGCCAGCGGTCGAGCGTCAGAATACTTCCTATCTCGCCCGTGGGAAGCGGTTATTCTTCCGCTTTCGGTTTGACTCGCTCGAAGACGAGCCGCGGCTTGTCGCCCGCCAGCAGGGTGAGCTGGTCCTTTTCTACCGTAAAACGCGTCGCCTCATCGAGCGCTTTGGTGAAAGCCGTTTCGCGGGCCATCGCGTCGGGAGGGCCGGCCCGACGCGTCATGCCGAGCGGGCCGAACAGTTTTTTACCTTTCTCGTCCAGTCCGCCGAAGAACCGGTTGACGCCCGTTGAACCGGCGACCTTTCCCTCGGCGGTGGCGCTGAGCGTGATCTCGGCATCGGCGGCGACCGCGTCACCATCCAGTTTGATGAGCTTCCAGTCGCCAGTCAGTTTCGCTTCACCCGCGGGGGCTGCGGCGGGAGCCGCGCCCTCAGCCGGACCCGATTCGTCGCCATTTGCCGTGACGCTAAAACAACCACCGCCGACGGCTCCCAGGACGAGCAGCAGCCGTACGATCATTTGAACCCATCGAATGCTCGACATGTTTTCATTCCTTGCCAGAAGTGGAATTCCGAAAAGCCGGAGCGGAATCGCGTGAATTGTACGCGGACTCGGGCATTTGACGAGCGACGACGCGCGGATCAGAAGTCTCTGCCTTGGAGTTTCTGCTTAGAAGCCTCCGCCGGTGCGGAATCCACCGCCCGAACGGCCTCCCCCCATCGTGAAGCCCCCGCCTCCGCGCGACGAGGGAATCGGCAGCGAGGGGAATGACATGCTGGGGCGTCCCAAGCCGCCGCTGCCGAAATCGGGGTCCGCTTCGATCCGCCGCCGTCGGTGCTGCTGCTCGATCGTGTTCCAGAGTTGTCCGGAGCTGGCCATGCCCCGGAGGAATTCGTTCAGAATCGCACCGATCAGCGCTCCATTGGCGAACGTGCTGTGGGCGTCGTCGTAACGACTGTTCTTGAAATTGCGGCGAACTTGCTCGAGGTCTTCCAACCGCTTCAAGTGCCGAAGGTGCAGGGACTTGATTTCTGCCAGTTGGGCATCGAGCTGCCGCTTTTCCTGGGCGAGGTCGGCGAGCTGGCCGACAAGAACGTTGTCTTCGGCGGTTGCCGTGGCCTCCGCTTCGCGGCGCAGCTGCGCGAGCGGTTCGCGGCGTAACTGCGCTACCAGCACTTCGCGGCTCTGCTGCGAGTACTCGTCCTCGCCGCCGGCAAATTCCGAGCGCGTGGTGATGTACTGGCTGTAGCGGGCTTCTTCCGCGGCCAGCTCGGCATCGATTTGCTGCAAGCGCTCTTGCTGGTTCTGGAGAGCCTCGCGCAGGGGGAGCACGCCATCGGCTGCTTCGGCTTCGTGTTCCAGCGTTTGCAGGGCTTCCCGGTCTCGCTCTGCCGCGGTACGGGTGTTCACGGCATGTTCCCGCAGCCGCCGTGGGATTTCGAGGAGCATCGCATAGTTCGGGCGGGCGTTGTGATAACGGCAGAGTCCGGCGACCCAACCATCGAGAAACCTCGTCAGCGGTCCGGCGCGATATTGCGAAGTGCCGTACCCTCGCTGCCACAGGTATATAAAGAGGGGATCGGCTTCGAAGTTTTTTCCCTTTTCGATCCGATCAGTTTCGGCCTGCTGCGCTTTGGTCTCGGCATGACGCGCCACGCCGTCGGACTTTTGGGCGGTGGCGAGTTGGGCTTGATAGGCGGGTACGGTGGCCAGCCGGCGTTGGGTCGCGGCCACACCGCGATCGAGCTCCGCGGCAGCCTGGTGCACGCGCTCTTGTTGGGCGGCGCGCTCGGCTTCGAGTTCTGACTGCCGACGGTCCGACGATTCGATGGCAGCCTGCAAATCGGCCAGTGCGGTTTCGCGAGCGGCCAGTAGTTCGACCACGCGGCGATCGGCATCGTCCATTCCGGCAAGCATTTCGCCACGCGCCAGTTGATCGAGCCGCAGTTCGGCCAGCTCGCGTAAGCGATCGCTTTCCTCCTGTCCACGACGGCGCAATTCGTCGGCGGCACCCTGAATCTGGCGATCGAGGTCCGCCAGATCGCGGCGTACCTGGCTCACCGCCTGATCGATCGATGCCAAGGTCTCCTGTCCGCTCGCCATGCCACACTTGCCTGCCCGAAGGTGCTCTCAGTTGCTGATCGATGCTCTGTCGTAAACCCACGCGAGTCACCAGGAGGTGATCGCGCCGCCGGTCGTCGGCAGCAGATACTCCGGCTCGAGGAAGCCCTGCTTTTTGACGCCAAAGCGATTGTTCTGAATGATCCCGTCGTCCTGTTTGTCGGCAGCAATCTGCTGGAAGGTCGCTTCATCGACCCGGAGGCCCCATTTCGTAACGCTGCGGGTCTGGCCATCCTCCTCGCTGGTGATTGGCTGCGACAGGACTTTGCCGTCGGGGGTAATGGCCTGGACGATAATGTAATAGTTGCGGGCCGCTTCGTTTACATCGGGAATCCGCCAAACGCCAGTGCTTCCTTCGAGGACGATTCGCAGTTCGTATTCCTGCTCCAGGCGAGCCCGCAGTTCCTCGAGTTCGCTAAGCATCTGCTGGGCCGCGGCATTTTCGCCACTCTCCAGCGACCGCTTGGCCGCGGCTGCGTACTTCTGGGCTTCTTCCTTGGCGGCGGAAACTTGCGCCAGCTGATCAATCGCAGCCTGCTCCGCGGCGACTTGCCGGGGGAGTTCGCGCAGCCACCGCTGCCGCGGCGCCGAAACCAGAAACACATAGCCCAGCCAGACGCCCGCAACGAGCGCCACGGCCAGAAAGAGGGGAGCGAGCCAGCGCTGGCGATGGATGTAGATCTTCGCCAGAGTGACGGAAAAGCTCGGCGGCGCGGGCGTATAGTGAAAGCGATCCTCCGCCAGCGCCGCGACCCCTTCGGCCAGGATGTGATCGGGAACCTCGATCCCCTGCGCCGCGTAGATTTCCCGCAGCCGCTGGATCAGCTGCTGCTCGCGCAGCTCGGCACTGAGCTCGCGCTCGACGAGCGCGCTGCGGTGCCGAAGCGTGTCGACCACATCCATTGCCAGCATTACGTCGTCGAGCGGCGCCTTGCCAGCGGGAGCTGCAGCGGGCAGAGTCTCAGGCATGCTGCACCGGCAGGGCCGCGGCTTCCTGGGTGAGTCGCGCGAGCCGTTGCTTGCCCTCTTCGACGGCTGTGCGAATTTCTTCCGCGTTCTTCGTGCTGAGCGCCCGCATTTCGCTGATGATTTCGCGCGACCGCTCCTGATAGTTGGTCACCGAGTCGACCAGTTTCTTGACGGCTTCGACGCGAATCGTCGGACCGTAACCGGCCTTAAGCGCCTCTTCCTGCACCTTGCCGCCGATCTCGGCCAGGTCCTCCAGGCTCTTGCTGACTCCTTCCTTCATCGCCTCCAGCGTCTGCGTGCTTTCATGCAGGCCGAAGAGTCCGGTGAACGAGGCGGAGAGGGCCGTGAGGACGCTTTCGTTGGTGCCGAAGAAGCTGATCGCCTGCTGATACACTCGTTCCTTGGCGCTGGTAATCTGCTTCAGCCGGGCCATGACCACTTCGGACGTGTTGTAGCTGATCGACAGGTTGTCGGCGAGGTCTTTCGAGATCTGGTAGCGCTCCTCTTCCTGCTGGACGGCGCGGAGCTTTTCGTCGCGGGCGAGTTCCAGTTTGGCGAGCGATCCGCGGTCGTCCCCCTCGTGAGCCTCCACCGTCCTCATCGCCGCGTCGAGCTCTCCCTTGGCTGCTTCGAGCTTGGCCTCGGCTTTTTTCAGGACGTCGAGGGCCAGGATTTCCGATTCCTTCAGGGCGCCGCGAAAATCTTGATACGCATTCGAAATGGTATGTTCGCGCTCGATCTGATCTCGCGAATCGGCAGCCACCTCAAGGTAAGTATCCTTGATCTCATTAAAACGCGAGGCAATGTCTCCCCGTGTCGTCTTCATCCAGACATTCTGGATCCGCTCCCAGGTGCTGAGTTTACCATCCTCCACCTGATCGACCATCATTTTCGCGTCGCTGCGAATGCTGTTGAAAGCGTTGGTGATGTCCTCGTAGCGCGTCCCGATCTCCATGGCGCTCACCTGCTCGCGCACGACCTCGTTGAACAGCGAGGCCTGATTGAGCGTTCGCGCAATGGCCACGACCTTCTCTTCGTCGAGGTCGGTAATTCGATTGAGCAAGGCGACGATCGGCGCCTCGTGCACCGGCGACTCGGGAACCAGGCCCAGATCGCGCAACTTTCCCAGAGCCAGGTCGAGATACTTGAGAGAGCTGTTCATGGCGGTGACTTCGCTTGAGAAATGAGGAGTTACCGGATCGAAACGATCCGCGACGGGATCAATTGCAGCGTGCGCTATGTGCCAATGATGACAGGTCCCGGCCGATGCGTGCAAGCGGCCCGCGCGAGCATCGATTCTGGCTCGCCCAGACCCTCTCGCCTCATCAGTCCCGATCGGGCGGTAACTTCTGCGCCGCAGGCTTCACCATGGCCGCCGTTTGGGAATGCGCCTCTCTGCGACACAGATAGACGATGAACGAACCAAGCCCCGCGAATTTGTAGCCTGGATCGACGTAGTGCTGGATCACGTAGAACGCAAAGTAGTAGAACCGGCAGAACGACCAGATTGCGATGCACAGGAGCAGTGCGATCTTGAGCGTCGGCGCTTCCGCCACGAGGAGCCCGGCTGCGATACATCCCGTCGCCAGGAACAGAAAGCCCTTGGCAAGGATCAGTCGAGAGTCCTTGAGATCGCCCAACATTTGTGTGCCTCACTCTTCCGGACGATTCGCTCGCGCGGCTACGATCTTGGCCGCTGGTTGCCGCACCGCAGGATCGTAACTTACCGAGCGAAAGAAGGCACGTCGCCCGCAGTTATCGCCGCAATCGCTCGGGCGACGGCTGAGATGCGGTGCGATCAGCCAACGGAATGCGAATTTCTGGCCATCCGGCCAGCGCTTCCGTACGCACGGTAATGACGTCGGCCTCGCGTGTGATCTCCAGGGCTTTGCCAGTCAGCGGATTCACGGGCAACGCTGACAAATTCCGGCCGGAGGCGGATGCGAGGGCGGCAATCCACGCCGTGGTAGCGGCTCGGTCCTCGGCCTGCAGGAGGTGAGCCTTCTCCAGGTCGGCCAGCAGAATCTGGCCCGCAATCAAGGGATACTCCGACGAACGTTCAAGTTCGGCCAGTTCGCGGCGAATCCCCGCCAGGATCTCTTTGCGCTCGTGGTAGGGTTGTCGGCTGGCCTCGATCACCGCACGCATCGTCCGCAGGTAGAATCGCTCATCGGCATCCAGGTGGCGCATCACGGCGCGCACGGTGGGCTCCAGCGTCCGACGCTCGCGCAGGTCGGCCACTTCATCGAGGCTGAGAAGCGACAGGTACTGTCCGTCGCGCACCAATTCATACACGAGCAGGCCCGCCGCCCGTTCGCCGGTCCACGCGGTCTCGTCGGCGGGCCAATCGGTCGTGTGTGCCAGAAGCAGTTCGCACAGCGTGGCGTGCGTTGCCGGCGTAGCCTGCGGGTGCGTGGCGATCGCCTGGGCGAGGTGCAACGCATCGGCCCGCAGATTCGCCGCCGCCAGACGCGTCGTGAGATTCGGTTCGACCGCGAGTATTCGGGCTGCCAATAGCTGCGGCTCCAGATGCTCGATGGCCCGTTCCAGATCGCGATCGGCCAGGTTCACGGCTGCGGCAATCGACTCCAGCCGACAACCCAGCACGAGCGGCTCAAGAAACCCCAGATCGGCCAACATCCCCTCAATCAATCGCGGCCCCCAGCGGCCAGGCTCGGTCGGCAAAGCCTCCCGAAATCGGGCCCGTGGCACTGCCAGCAGGGCGACGAGATCGCGCGCTTGCTCGATCTCTACCGGCGACAGCCGCAACGGTCCACCGGCATAGAGTGCGCTCGTTCTCGTTTGCCAAAGGCCGCGTGAAATTGGCGGCAAAGCCCGCTGAAGCCGTTCGGCCGCGGTGAGGTTGGCGTTATGGATGCGGCTGCGGGGCGTGGCTGTTAAGTCGACGGTATTGGCGGGTGCTAGCTGCAGCGGGAGGGCTTGTTCCTTGGCAAGACGGGCAAGTTCCGCCTGCAGATCAGCGTCGGCCGCGGCTCTCAATCCGGGCAATTCCGCCAGCGCCAGGCGTCCCGCGGCCGAGGCAGGACTGGGCACGGAGGGAGCGCAGCTTGTCGCCAGCAGCGACAAGAGGGCGAGTATCGAAACTTGGGCGAATCTCCGCTTCTCGCAGTCCATTGCTAGCTCGCCTTACGCCTTGGCAGCCGGATGGTAGAGGGGTAACGGTCGTTTGCCCAAGATCAAATCGGGGCCGCGGGTGAATCGTGGATCGCCGGTTTTCCACTCGGCAATCGCTAATACGACACACGGACGCCGGCGAACTCTGTGCAAACTAGCCATGCCTGGCAGTCAGCTGGGAATGGGCAGGCGGCGATAGCTAAGGTCGAGCACCTCCATCGGGTGCAGGATCTTCAGCACCTCTCCCTCCATCCGGGCCGCCCGGGCGATCTGCAAGTAGCAGCCGGCGTTGCCTGTGATGACGGCTTGCGCTCCAGTGCGGCGAATGTTGTCGAGCTTGCGGCGAGCCAGCCGTTCGGCCATCTCCGGTTCGGTCAGGTTGTACGTGCCCGCAGCTCCGCAGCAGAGCTCCGACTCGGCCAGTTCGACCAGCTTGAGGCCGGGAACTTTGCTCAGCACGTTGCGCGGCTGGTCGCGGACTCGTTGCGCATGGACCAGGTGGCAGGCGTCGTGATACGTCGCCGTCAGGCGGATTTCGCCTCGCGGCTGAATGAGCCCCAGGTCGTCGAGAAACTCGCTGCAATCGCGTATTTTGTCCGCCAGTGCCGATCGCTCCGCCGCGCCGTTGCCCGGCCAGTGGTGGCCATAGTCCTTGAGCATCGAGCCGCAGCCGGCGACGTTGACGATCACGGCATCGACGCTGCTCGCATCAAAGGCCTCGACGTTGGTATCGGCCATTGCGCGGGCCGGCTCGCTTGAACCGGCATGAAAATGGATCGCACCGCAGCAGACCTGGTTCTCCGGAACGACGACATCGCAGCCGTTCTCTTGCAAGACGCGGGCGGTGGCCCAGTTCGTCTCGCGGAACATGGCGTCTCCTACGCAGCCGGTGAAAAGCGCCACGCGAGCACGGCGTTTCCCCTTGGCTGCCAGAAACGCGGGCAGCGGCGGGCCAGGCCGGGCCAGCTTGGGGAGCAACGTCGCCATCCGCCCGAGCCGCGACGGCAGGAGCCGCCACAGGCCCGTCTTCACGAGGAGCCATTCCAGGCCCAGCCGCTGGGCGAGGCGAGCTGGGACCAGGGCGCGGCGCATCTTATCGGGATACGGAAACAGCCCGAACAGGATGTACTTGTGGAACCAGTCGTCGGTCTTGGCGACGCCCCCCTGGCCCGCTTGCTCCATTTCGACCCGAAAAGGCTCGATCAGCTTGCCGTACTGCACGCCCGAAGGACAGGCAGTTTCGCAGGCCCGGCAATCGAGGCACAGTTCCAGATGCCGCCGGACTTCGTGAGTCAAATCCTGCCGGCCGTCGCGAACGGCGCGCATCAGGTAGATGCGGCCCCGCGGGCTATCGTTCTCGTTGCCCGTTTCGACATACGTCGGGCACGAGGCGGTACACAGCCCGCAGTGGACGCAGTCGAGAAACAGTTCGTAATCGATCGATCCGCCGGGACGCGCAGTGATGACGGGGAGCTCTGCAGTCGGCGGCGTATTGATTGACACTGTGTCGGTCACCGGTGCGCTGGTCAGCGGTGTGCTGCTGGCCAGTGCGCTAGTCGGCAGCGGTGAAGCCGGTCGCGGAGTTGTCGTCGTCATGAAGTCGTACAAGAACCGAGTCGCGCGAGAGGAATCAAGGTTGCAACGCTCCCCTCGCGAAGTCGCGGGAAGCGACCGTCTGCGGTGGAATGCCGGCGGCGAGCCCTGTCCATCAGACGTACACAAACCGGCCGCGATTCAATATATCCTTCGGATCGAACTTTCGCTTGATGGCCCCCATCAAGTCGAGCGGCGCGTCGATCGCGCCCCACATGCTCTGGTGGGTCATTTCCGCGCCGGAGGGATTCGAAAGAACGACCAGGTGTCCGCGCTGGGCGGCGGCGGCTGGCTGCAACTGGCTGACAAGCGTTCGCGAAAGCCCTTGAGCGGGGAACTGGGCGAATTTGATGAAAACCGTCCCATTCCCCGCGTGGGCAAGGATCGAGCAGGCCGGATCGACCTGACGGGCGGCCTGCACCAGCGACACCACGCCGCTGGGGACCACGCTCGCCTTGAGAACCAGCGGAGCGTCGCCATCGGCCGAAAACTCCACGATCCGCCGCCAAGTCCGGGCCGACTCGCCAAGGACCAGCGGCACTTCGACCCCTAAAGCGAGCCATTCGGCCGAGAGTTGGCGGACCATGTACTCGACTTCCGATGCAGTTCCTTCCAGGCAGACGACGACGATCAGCGATTCGGGGCCAGCCGGATCTAAAGCGGCAAAGGCCGGCTCGCTTTGCCAGGTTGGTCCGGCCAGGAGTTCGATGGCAGTCGGGGCTGACTGAGAGTGGACGAGAGCCGCCAAGAGGCGTTCAGCCGCCGCACCGTCGGCCACGCTGCACGCCAGCAAAGCCTGCTGCTCGGGCTGCGGCTTGAGCTTCAGCGTTATTTCGGTAATGACGCCGAGCGTTCCCAGCGAACCGGTGAGCAGTTTGCAAAAGTCGTAGCCGGCGACGTTCTTCACCACTCGCCCGCCCCCGTGAAACGGCATCCCGCGGCCGTCGACCGCCGAGATGCCAATGACATGGTCGCGCACCGAGCCCTGGCCATACCGTCGGGGGCCGTTCCAGTTCGTGGCGACGACTCCGCCAATCGTGGCTTGGCTCGCCTGCGGTACATCGATCGGCAGCCGTTGGCGCTCCGTGGCGAGCAGGTCCGCGAGGGTCTGCATCTTCACGCCCGCCTCGACCGTCACCGTCATGTCGCGGGCCGGATAGTCGATGACGCGGCTGAGCCCAGCGAGCGAAAGGCCTTCGCCAGGCTCCTTGGCCGGCAGTCCATAGTGGAGACTGGTCCCGCCGCCGATGGGATAAAGCGGCTTCGACGCGTCGTACGCTGCGCGCACGGCATCAGCCAGCGCCGCGGGATCGGCCGGCGCAATCGAGTTCTTCAAAGGCAAGATGTCAGCGGGAATCATCGGCACTCGTCAATGGCTGCGATTCGGCTCTTCGCTGCGATTCTGCGATCAACCGACAATACGACGTCAGCGTCTCAATTGGACGGATTCTACAATAATCGGGCGATGGGAGTTCGCGCACGTCGAAACCCGCCGCAAGTTCCGCGGAACCTTCGCCGCCTCGCACCTTGTTCGACCCACTTAATCATTTAGCGCTCCGAAGGGCTGTCCTCGCCGGATTCAACTCGCTGAGCGCTCGCAAGTCGTTGTGTCCCAATCGCTTCCGAGCTGAACGCACTCCCCAGTGAATCCAGCAATTAAACAAAACGTTCACCTCAACTTCGCCAAAGTGCGACGCTCGGGCCTCGGGGCGGCGAGTCCCGCGCGCGTGATGCCGAGGCTTTAACGGCCGAGACCGGAACGTGGAATGCCGGGGGACATCGCGCTCCACACCAGAGCCCAACGCACGACGACCTCGTCGTATGCCCCAAGCTGCCGACAGCCGGCAGCTTCCACATCACTCTCGCCTCAGGTCCCTTACCCCGCTTTTGCTTGCTTCGCTGCATAAACGCCTAACACACGAGCAACGGAGACGCGCCCCCAGTAGGCCAAAACAGACCGCCCGTGTCAACGTTTTGCGCGCCAGATTTCCGCCCCATCGAGACTTACGTCAATCGGCTCCGGCGCAAGTCATTAATCCATCCGCGCTTGCGCCGCACGTGCTGGCCCTAAGTCGCGCGAAAATATTTCGCCGCCGTGACTAGTCTGGTCACGATTCGTACGACCTGTTCAGTAGTGAACAAAGCGAATTTGGAGATGTGGAGTGCGGGCGCAGTTGATTCCGGGCATCGTTGCTGCGGGAACTCCTAAAGCGCCGCCCTTCGCCCCGGATGCTTCTGCTCCATCCCGCAGGCACCCGCCGTGGGGAGCAATTTATCGGGGCTCAGGTTGTTTTTCGGGTTGAACGCATCGCGCAGGTTCCGCATCGCCGCCAGGTCGCTGTCGGTGAACATCTTGTGCATGAACTCGAGCTTCTCGACGCCGATGCCGTGCTCTCCCGTGACGCTGCCGCCGCAGGCGAGGCAAGCCTCCAGAATCTCCCGGCTGGCATCGAGGACCCGCCGCGTCTCTTCCGCGTTCCGCTCGTCGAACAGCAGGATCGGATGAATATTGCCGTCGCCGGCATGAAAGACATTCACGATGCGAATACCGTAACGGCTGCCGATCTCGGTGATTTTTTCGAGGATCAGCGGCAGCTTCGTCCGCGGGACGACGCCGTCCTGGGTGCAGTAGCTCGGGCTCAGCCGGCCGATCGCGCCAAAGGCCTGCTTGCGGCATTTCCAGAGCTTCAGCCGCTGGGCCTCATCGCGGGCCAGCCGCACCTCGCGGGCGGCGTTCCGCTGGCAGATGTCGACGATCTGCGCCCGCTGCTCGTCGAGACCGGCCTCCAGGCCGTCGACCTCGATCAGCAGAATCGCCTGGGCATCGAGCGGAAAGCCGAACTGAAACGCGGCTTCGATGGCCACCAGAATGCCCTGGTCCATCATTTCGAGCGCCGCCGGGACGATTCCCGCCCCGATGATCTCGCTGATCGCCGCGGTCGCATCGGTTACCGATTCGAATACCGCCAGCATCGTGCGGTGCCCCTGCGGATTGCGCGTCAGTCGGACCCAGACCTTGGTGACGATCGCCAGCGTCCCCTCGCTGCCGACCACCGCCCCGACCAGATCGAGTCCCACCGGATCCTCGGCCGGTCCGCCGAGTTGTACGATGCGGCCATCTGCCAGGACGCACTCGACGCCCAGAACATGGTTCACAGTGACGCCATACTTGAGCGTGTGAGGTCCGCCCGAGTTGGTCGCCACGTTGCCGCCGATCGTGCAGGCACCCTGGCTCGACGGATCGGGCGCATAGTGAAACCCTGTCCCCTTAAGCGCCTGCGTCAGCCAGACGTTGACGACGCCCGGCTCGACCACGGCATAACGATCGCGCAGATTGATCTCCAGAATCTGCTTCATCCGCGTCAGCACGATCATCACGCCGCCACCGACCGGCAAGCAGCCGCCCGCCAGGCTCGTCCCTGCGCCGCGCGGCAAGAACGGGACGCCCGCCCGCGTGCAGAGCTTCACGATCCGGGACACATCGTCGGTATTTCGCGGGAAGACGACCACATCGGGGCTGTTCTTCTCGATCGTGAAGCCGTCGCACTCGTAGACCAGCAGATCGCTTTGGGCCGCGAGCACATTCTCGGGACCAACGATCTCCCGCAGGCCGGAGACGATCGAATGCAGCGGATGCGGCGACATGGGGCGAAGGGGCGGCCGGCGGTGAATCGTTCGACGAGGGATACGCAGACTCAATTATACCTCTTCGCGTCCTGACCAGGGCGCGCACTTTCGGGGCCCTCTGCACACTCTCCCATGGGCCGCCAGGCTCGGCTACTACTTCTTTTCGAGACTCTTCAAGAAGTCGCCAAAATCCTCGTCCTCGATTACCGCAGGTCGGACTTCCGCCTCTTCGTCTTCCCAAGCGGCAAAGTGAACCGTCGGCTCGTCTTTCTTTTCGGAAGCCTGGCCCGAGGGTCCAGGCGGACTGCCTCCGGCGGGTTTCGGAGTCGGCCGCTCGCTGCCGGAGGGAGCCGGACTTGTGGCAACAGGCTGTCCCGGTACGGAGGGATCGGTCTTGCGGGCTTCAACTGGAGCTTCGTCGGTGGGGAGCGCGGGCACATCAGCGCGGATCGTGATTCGTGCGCCTTCTTCGACCGGACTTATCGGCTGCGAAAGGTCCAGGTCGTCGACCTCGGCGGCAATCGGCTCCTCCAGATTCACGGTGGGCGCACTGGCCCGCGACGGCTTGCCCGGAGCGCGTACCGTACCGCTCGGATCGCCCCCCCGTGCATTACCACTGACAGCCGGATCTTTGGCAGCAGAATCGGCATCCGAATCGACGGTCTTCGCGCTAGTGTCCGCCTCATAAATCGCGCGAAAGGTGACCGCTCCAATCGTCAGCAATTCGCCCGTGGGCAGGAGTGCTTCGCTGATCCGCTCGTTGTTGATGAATGTTCCGTTCAGCGAACCCAAATCGCGGACCATTAGTTTTCCCTGCGATTCGAACAGTTCGCAGTGCTGCCGGCTGACGAGCGGGTGGGGGAGCATGATCGACGCGCCCCGTCCCCGACCAATCGTACTCGGCAGGCGGAGCTTGATTTCGGCGGTCTTGACGTCGCCGCCGACCACAACCAGCTTGGCATTTATTGGCATCGCACGCTCCAAACGCACGGGCAAACTTGTCCCGCGCACGTCTGTTCGAGAAGCCGGGTTGGTAGCGACTCCAGCGGCAACCTGTCGATTCCGGTTCAGGCGCTCCGCGGAGGACGAATCTGCGAGAGGTCGTGGGACAAAGCTCCTGCTGGGGACGACGCCGCAGCCAGGGCGAAGAGGCGTCGCCGCAAACCTCATACCGCGAACTCACTTGCGTCCACGAAACAACGACGAAAATTAAGACAG
>JALORD010000454.1 GCA_025459145.1 Pirellulaceae bacterium
GATCAGGCAATTCTGATGTTTCGCCCGAAAGCAGGGCCGGCAATTGGACCACTGCCTACCAAGTCACCGGTGGCAGCATGGTTGTGGTGAGCAGTAGTGTGCGGAGCGAGAATTTCATGCGGCAACTACGTTGGAAGTCCTGATGGTTGAAAGTCCCCGAAACAGCGACAAACCGCGTCGCCCGCAAGACTTGACAGCGAAACCTAGGCAAGTTTTACTGGTTCTGCCCACCTGATTGGTCCCGCCTAACGCGGCTGGCGCGAAAGTCTTTCGCCCCCGCATCTGCCCCTCAGATCTTGGTTTCTCAAATCCGGAGTATGTGAGAATGAAGCGATTTTGTCTGCTCGCCGTGTTGTCGCTGGTTGCTGTGGCGATGGCCGCCAAGAGCGCGAGCGCCCTGCCGCCGGTTAATGTGCAGTGGCACGAGAAGTATTCGGCCCTGAAGGATGCCGTGGTGGCCAAGTATGGCGACGCCTCGACCGGCAAGTGCAATGTTTGCCACGTCGAAGGGAAGGGGAAGAAGGAAAAGAACGCTTACGGCATCGCCGTGGGCAAGTTCGTCACCAAGGCCGAAATCACCGCCATCAAGGAAAAGGCGGGGGACGATACGGACGGCGCCGCCGAGACCACGAAGAAGTACATCCTCGAGGGTCTGGCCAAGGTCGAAGCCGAGAAGGGCGCTAATGGCCAGACGTACGGCGAAATGATCAAAGCGGGCAAGCTCCCCGAGTAACACTTGCGTGAGGCAAGTACTCGAATATCGAGTCTGCGACGAAAGTATTAGCAGCGGGTCGACGATGGTCGGCCCGCTGTTTTTTTTGTGCCCGGAGCGATTCCTAATCCAGGCGGATCTCAACTGCCGCGGTAAAGCTTTCACCCGGCGCAAGCACGCGCCAACCCGCGTCGATCCCCTGCTCGCCGAGCCACGCGGCTGCGGGTGCACAAGTGAGCGGTTCGATGCAGATCGCCTCGCGGTGCGGCGGCGTGTAGACCACGCACTCGCGGAATTCGTTATCAAACGTCAGCGACATCGTCCGCCCGCTGTCGGGATCGGCGATCGAGGCCTGGGCGCTATCGCCACGAAACGGGATCCCGCTGAAAACATCATCGAGCGTGAGGCCGCCGAACGTCTGCCCGTTTTGATAGGCTGCGGCATCGGCTAGCTCGATCCGGTTTCCCGTCGGCAGCATCCCCGCCAGTTCCCACCGCGACGAGACCGGCAGCCGCACCACGCAGTCGGCGGCCTGCGTACCGCCGAGCGGTACGCGGAAGTAAGGGTGAATTCCAAAACCGCACGGCAGCGGTACCGAGTCGGGATTGTCGATGGTGTAGCGCAGTGCGAGCGCCGTGCTCTTCAATTCATACTCGGCCCGGATGCGAAAATCGGCTGGCCAGCGCTCGCGCAGACTTGGATCGTCGCGCCAGGCGTGAAACTCGCCGACGACGCGGGTCGCGCTCTGCTCCAGCACGCGCCACGCCCGGCGGAGAACAAACCCGTGGATCGCGTTGCCGTGCGGATCGCCCGCCTCCTGCGGATAGTCGCGTCCCTGCCAGGAGAACGTCATGCCGGGCAAGCGGCCCGGGTAGGGGAACAGAATCGGAATGCCGCTCCCCGAGGGGCGCTGGCCGCCGGCCGCGAAATCGGGATGGGCATACAGCACCTCGACGAGCTTATCTCCCTGCCGCGCGGCCAGGCGAAAGCAATTGAAGCCCTGGGTCACATCGATCGTGGCGAGGGTGCCGCTGGCGGAATCGTGAAGTTCAACAAGCTCGGGCATCAGGGAATCTCCGGCGTGGGAAGTTGGCTGTCGGCGGTGGGTGCCTGATCGTTCCGTGCGGGCCGCCCGGCTTGCTGCATCGCAGTCATCAGGGCGACGACGACCAGCATGGCGGACATCGCCCGAATCATCGCGCCGCGCGTCGTTTCGCCCAAGGCGACCGTGGCGAGCTCGCGCAGGAGCCAGAACACGCTCAGCATGGCAGTTAAGAACAGCACGGTGGCCAGCGGGTCATTGCCCATCAGCCTTGATTGCTCCGCCATGGAGAGCGTCGCCAGCGTCCAGAGGCCGACGGGCAATTGCCCGAGCGATGCGGCCAGCGACCAGCGGCCTCCCCAGAGGGCGAATTGTCCTGCCGCCGCGGAGTCACCCTGCCGGGCGGTTCGCAGGGCCAGTCCCAAGAGCGCGAGCGCCGCTACCGCCAGCGATGCCAAACCGACATGCACGACGAGCGCTGGCGTCACGCCGCTGGTCATGAATTGCCGAAACGCGGCCCCGCGAATGACTTCGCCGGAAGTCTGCCCCGCGGCATGCAGTTGGCTCGCCACCAGGAATAGCGGCGGAAAGTGATACAGCAAATTGGTGCCGTTGAGCAGGGCAATCGCTCCGCGGCCGAATCGAGCCCCCCGCGACGATCCCCCGCTCCGGCCGACCAGCCACCCGTAAAGCCCCGCCAGCAGTAGCGAAAAGACGAGCTCCGCGGCTCCCCAGTGCATTTTGTACGACAGCGGACCCGTCCAAAGGTTCTGATACTCGGGAGTCCACTTGAGCCAGCCCAGCAGCACTCCCAGTAGTCCGCCAGCCACGAGGCCGTGCAGCGACGCCGCCCCCAAGTACCGCGCCCCGCGCCGCGCGAGGTCATCCCCCCGCCATTCCAGCCACACGCACAGGATCGGCCCCCCGGCCGCGACATTGACGCACAGGAGGTGCGCCACGAGGACCAGGGTCTCGAGAACTGAAAGCAAGGAACACCGCCGCACCACGAGGAAGAGGCACTATCGAACACGCACGGCCGATTATAAATGCGGGGGCAAACTGCGGCAGACGGCCCTCGCCAATTGCAGTATTCTAGGGCCACGATTTCTGAATTTTGACCCCGGCTAATTCCGTCCATGCTGTCCGCCGTCATTCCCGTTCGCGACGAGGTCGAAAGTCTGACGGCCCTCCACGGCGAACTTTCGGACGTCGCCCAAGAGCACGGCTATGACCTCGAAATCATCTTCATCGACGACGGCTCGACCGATGGCTCGTGGCAATTGATCGAAAAGCTGGCCGCCGCCGACCCGCGGGTCCGGGGGATCCGCTTTCGGCGGAACTTCGGCAAAGCGGCGGCCCTGTCGGCCGGCTTCGACGCAGCCCGCGGCGAACTGGTGATGACGCTCGACGCCGACCTGCAAGACGATCCCCGCGAGATTCCCCGCTTCCTGGCCGAGATCGACAAGGGGCTGGATTGCGTCAGCGGCTGGAAACAGGTCCGGCACGATCCCTGGCACAAGACGGGCCCGTCGAAAGTCTTCAACTGGCTCGTCGGGGCGATCACGGGCGTCAAGCTGCACGATCACAACTGCGGCTTCAAATGCTATCGCCGCGAGATCTTCGACGAAGTCCGGCTCTATGGCGAGCTGCACCGCTTCGTGCCTGTCCTGGCGGCCGCCCGCGGCTGGAAGGTGGGCGAGATCATCGTCAACCACCGGGCTCGCCAGCACGGCCGCTCGAAATATGGCGTGTCGCGGATCGTCAAAGGGTTTCTCGATCTCTTGACCGTGTATTTCCTCACCGGCTTTGAACAGCGGCCGCAGCATCTGCTCGGCACGTGCGGCATCGCGGCGTTTGCAATCGGACTCCTGGGCCTCACCTATTTGACGCTCACCTGGTTTCTGGCCAACCTCACCGGCTGGAATACGTGGGTCGAATCGGAAGTGTGGAAGTTCAAGCCGCTGCACGAGCGGCCGGCACTCCTGTACTCGGTCGGCATGCTCCTCCTCGGCGGACAGTTCATCTCGATGGGCTTTCTCGCGGAGCTGTTTACGGCCTACTACGGTCGCAGCGCACGCCCCTACTCGGTCAAATCTCGCGTCAATCTGCCGCCGGCTGAAGAGCCGTGATGAAAGGCATGAAATCCCAGCCGGATTCCCTCAGCCGCGATGCGGCATCTCCGATGGACTCTAGCGCGCCCGCCGGCGGAATGACCGCGGCCAGTCGCTGGTCGGTCTACGCGATTCTGATCGTGATCGCGCTCGGCCTGGTCACGGCCCGGATCGTGCGCAATCGCTCGCCCGATCGGCTCAGCCGGACGCCGTTTCAGTCGGCCAACGACAAGAGCCGGTGGTGCACGATTCGGGCCCTGGGGGACCACGGCGTCTACTCGATCGAGCACATTATCTTCTACGACAATGGCGAGCCGGTCCGGGGCTGGCACACGATCGACCTCGTGCGGCATCGCGGACCCGACGGCCGCGAGCACTACTACTCGAGCAAGCCAACGCTCCTCTCGACGCTCCTGGCCGGCCAGTACTGGCTGATCAAGCAGACCACCGGCATGTCGCTGGCCGTGCCCAGCCAGGTCTGGTTCGTCTCGCGGCTGATGCTG
>JALORD010000455.1 GCA_025459145.1 Pirellulaceae bacterium
GTCGATCTCGGCAATCACGTCGCCAAACAGGCCCCGCTCGGTCTTGCCCCGATACTTCTCGGAAACGAACAGCGGCACGTGCGGCATGTTGTGCGGCACGTACAGAAAGAACGGTTTGTCGTGCTGGTCGGCAATGAACTGCACGGCCCGCTCGGTGTACCAGGTGGTGAGCTGCGTCTGGTCCGGATCGAGCTCGATCGTCTTTTCGCCGTCGATCAGGGGGAGCGGCGGGAACGACTTGTTCGTCGGGTGCTTCGGCCACATGTCGTTGCTGTAGGGGAGGCCAAAGTAGCGGTCGAACCCGTGCCGCGGGGGCAAGAACTGCGGATGATGCCCCAGGTGCCACTTGCCGAAGATCGCGGTCGCATAGCCGCGAGCCTTGAGGATTTCGGGCAGGAGCACTTCATCGTCGTGAATACCATGTTTGGCGGCCGGGCCGAGCGCGCCCAGTGCACCAAAGGGGCCGATGTCGGCATAGGCCAAGTCGTCGCAAAAGATGACGACAAAGTTCGGCGGCCGGTCGGCGGCGAGGCCGGTAGTCCACAGGCCCGTCAGCACCGTAAGCAGACACAAAGCTGTGAAGAAGCGGCGAATCATGTTGATTGGGGTCGACATCTTCATGAGTGGCAAGGAGGAATGCGTGGGTTACGAGAGCCCGAGCCATTGTAAACACAGCGGCGGGCGCCTGGTGCGACACTTGGCCGCACGGGCCCATTTCGCGCGGGCGCCTATCCGCTATGCTGCAAGCGATGAGTCCACCATTGACCATACATGTCCCCGTCCTCCCGCAGGAAGTGATTGAGTGGCTCGCGCCGCAGCCCGGGCAGATCATCGTCGATGGCACGCTCGGCGGCGGTGGACACACGCGGCTCCTGGCCGAGCGCGTGGCTGGGGCGAATGACGCTGGCGGCGGGTTCGTCCTCGCGCTCGACCGGGACGCGGCGGCGCTGGCGGCGGCGGAAGTGTCGCTTGCCGGGCTCAGCGTCAAAATCGCTCAGGCGAACTTTTGCGACCTCCCCGAGGTGCTCGACGAGCTGGAAGTTGCCGCCGTCGACGGCGTCCTGCTCGATGTGGGCCTGTCGAGCGACCAGTTGGCCGACGAGACACGCGGGTTCAGTTTTCACGCGGCCGGTCCGCTCGACCTGCGGTTCGACACCGCGGCCGACGAGCCGGCCTGGCAATTAATCGCCCGGCTGCGGGAAAACGAACTGGCCGACATCATCTACCAGTACGGCGAAGAGCGTTTCAGCCGTCGGATCGCCCGGCAGATTGTGGCGGCCCGCGCGACGTCGCCCATTCGCACGGCCGCGGAACTTTCCGACCTCGTACGCCGCTGTGTCCCCCGCAGCCGCGATGGCATCGATCCGGCGACGCGGACGTTTCAGGCCCTGCGAATCGCCGTGAATCGCGAGCTGGAGTCGCTCGAAAAGGCCCTCGCGCGGATTCCCGATCGATTGAAACCCGGCGGCCGGCTGGCGATCATCAGCTTCCATTCGCTCGAGGACCGCTTGGTCAAGAACGCCTTTCGCGACGATCCGCGGCTCGAAAACCTGACTCGCAAACCGATCGTCGCTGGCGAGGCGGAACTGGCCGCCAATCCCCGCAGCCGGAGCGCGAAACTGCGCGTTGCCCGCCGCGTCGGGTGACGTGTCGGCGCGACATGTTAAAATCGCGTTTTCGGCGATTCGTCCGCGGCTCGCCAACCCTCCGAGTTTCATCCTTCCCCAACCCTTCGATCTCCCCGACGATCCCCTCTATGCCCACACTTACTCCCGGTGCTCTCCAGTCGTTCGCCGCGCAGCTCCTGAAGGCGGGCGGCCTTTCCGAAGAAGAAGCGACCATCGTCGCCCGCAGCCTCGTCGACGCCAACCTCCGCGGGTACGACTCGCACGGGGTCATGCGAATTCCCTACTACGTGCAGGCGATCAAAGACGGCGAAGTCGTGCCGGGCGAGCAGCTCTCGATCCTCGATGAAGGACCGTCGCGCGTCGTGGCCGACGCCAACTGGGGAATTGGCCAGGTGCAGGCGGTCCGGCTCCTCAAGATGCTCGCCAGCCGGGCCCATGACTCCGGGCAGGCGATCGGCACGATGACCCACTCGGGGCATATCGGCCGCCTGGGGGAATACTGCGAGCTGGCGGCGGCCGAAGGGCTGGTCTCGCTGCTGATGGTCAACTCACATGGAGCGGCTGTCCGAGTGGCGCCGCCGGGAGGCAAGGCGCCGCGGCTCTCGACTAATCCGCTGGCGATCGGCGTTCCGTACAAGGACCAGCCCCTCGTACTCGATTTCAGCACCAGTGCAACTGCCGAGGGAAAGGTGCGCGTGAAGAAGATCGCCGGGCAAGCCTGCCCGGAGGGGTGGCTGCTCGACTGCGAAGGGCGGCCCACGACGGATCCCAGCACCCTGTATGGCAATCCGCCCGGGTCGATCCTGCCGATGGGAGGCACGCAGGCCTACAAGGGATTCGGCCTGGGCCTGATGATCGAAATCTTCACCGGCGCCATCTCGGGCGGCGTAACGGCGCGGCCGGTTCCGTATCCCAAAAAGGGGAACTGCGTCTTCATGATGCTCATCGATCCTGCGCGGTTCGGTGGCGCCGAGCATTTTCGGGCTGAGGTCGAGCAACTGGTCGACTACGTTAAGTCGTCGCCTCGCGTTGAGGGTTGTCCCGAGATTCTCCTTCCCGGCGATCCCGAGCGGCGGCTCTGCGCCCGGCTGTCGACCGAAGGGATCACGCTCGACGCCGAAAACTGGAATGCCCTCGTGCGGCTTGGCGAGCAATTGGGAGTTGCCGCGGCTGCTTAGCGCTCACCTGCCGATCGTGCCTTGAGACGCGTCATGTCCTACATTTCTCCCCTCGAAAACCTGCCGCCACGACGCGAACCGAGTTCGTTGTCCAAACTCGTACCGCTGCTCACGTTTCTCGTCCTGCTCCTGCTCGGCATGCAGCTCTGGTCGATGTGGAGGGCGCAGGGACCGCGATTTGCCCTCGATCCGTCGGCTGAACCTCGGCCGATTGCTCCCGCGGGCGAACTGGCGGCCGACGAGAAGTCCACGATCGAACTCTTCAAACAGTCGTCCCGCTCGGTGGTTCACATCACCACGAGTTCGGTCCGGCGCGACTTTCGGATGAATGCCTTCGAGAACCCCCGCGGCACCGGGAGCGGTTTCATCTGGGACGAACAGGGACACATCGTCACCAATTTTCACGTGGCCCAGGGGGCCGATTCCTGGCGTGTGACACTGGCCGACCAGAGCACGTGGGAAGCGGTGCCGATCGGCGGCTCGCCCAATGCCGATCTGGCCGTGCTGCGGATCGACGCCCCGGCCGACCGGATTCGTCCCTTGCTCGTCGGGACGTCGAGCGATCTGCAAGTCGGCCAGAAAGTGTTTGCCATCGGCAATCCGTTCGGGCTCGATCAGACACTTACCACGGGCATCATCAGCGGCCTGGGACGCCAGATTCAATCGCTGACGGGTCAGCCGATCGATGGCGTCATTCAGACCGATGCGGCCATCAACCCGGGCAATTCGGGCGGCCCGCTGCTCGACAGCCGCGGTCGACTCATCGGGGTAAATACCGCCATCGTCAGCCCCTCGGGGACTTCGGCCGGCGTGGGGTTTGCAATTCCTGTCGACACGGTGCAGCGCGTTGTTCCGCAACTCCTCCGGCACGGCAAGGTCGTTCGCCCGGTGCTGGGTGCCGAGTACGTACCCGATGCTCACACGCTCCTCCAGTTCGGCCTCCGCGGCGCGCTAATCGGCTCGATCGACGAAGGAGGGCCTGCCGAACGCGCGGGGCTCTTACCGACGCGGTGGGATCAGTTCGGCAATCTGGCGCTGGGCGACTTGATCGTAGCGATCGATGGGCGTCCGGTCCGCAGCGTCGATGATCTGTTCGCCGCCTTGGAACAGCATCAGCCGGGAGATCAAGTAAAGCTGTCTATCGTTCGCGGACCGCTCACGGGGAGCGAAACCGAACTCGAGGTGATGCTTACCCTGGCTGCACCGGTACAATAGTAGGAGAGCATTCCCGACTCGCGACGAGTACGCATTCTTGCCTCCTTCCGCCGAGCGCCGTCGACTCCCCCCGCCGCAGTTCGGGATTCGGACACTGCTCGTGGTGATGACGATTTGCGCCTGCTTGGCAGCAGCCAGCACGTGGATCGGCCCGCTACCGACGCTGGGGCTGGTATTGCTCGCCCTCTGTGTGGGGGCTCACATTTTTGGAAATGCGGTGGGGACGCGACTGCGCGAGATTGGCGCCGCCGCCAGCCAGGAAGTCGATGAGCCTGCCGCGACCCACCGGCCTCCCAAGGCCCGCGCGTCCGACTTTGCCCCTAAGTCGCGACTGGCGGAGCGGCGCACGCTCGGTTGGCCGATCGTCATCGCAACGTTCGGCGGCATTCTGGGAGGCGGCTTCGGCGGCGGCGTCTGGACCGTGCTCACCAGCCGCGGACCAGCCAATCCGTTCAACATCATGGTGGGCGTCGTCGCGTTTGCTGTCCTTGGCGGGATCGCAAGTTTCGCTACCTTTGGATTTGTGCAGGTGGGGGCCAGCGCCCTTCGGCAGGCCCTCTCCGGGCCGCCCAAGCGGTCTCCAGCGTCCGACGAAGCCTCGTAATTCCGCCCTGATTCCGCCACGCACGATCCACAACTGATGATCCGCAGCGCGCAAACATGGTGGATGATCCTCCGCGTGTCGCTGGCCGAGCGGCTGGTGTATCGGGGCGACTTTGCGCTCGGCACCCTGATGCGGTT
>JALORD010000077.1 GCA_025459145.1 Pirellulaceae bacterium
TTGCCGACAATTCCCTGTTCGAGCATGGCCCGATACACCAGCCGGCCGATACGTCCGAACCCGTTGATGGCAACGCGAACCGTCATTCCTCGCTCCTTTGGCCAGAAAAGCCCGGGGGGCTAAAACTGCGCTGGGACTCACGGAGAAGGCGGATTCCGTTCTCCGCACCGCCCGACGCCACGCTCGAAACTAGTGAACTTTTGGTGAATTCTATCGGCAGCCAGAACCCCTTACAAGGAGCCGATTTACGGCGTGAGGCGGGAACATCTTCCGTAAAACAGGGGTCCGCGAGACGCCCTTGCGCACGGGTTTAGGGGGCGGGGAGGGGCGGAAGGCGGGCGGTGAATGACGAATGTCGAAAGCCAAATGTCGAAGGAAGCTTGAAGGACGAATGCCGGCCATCATTCGGCTACTCGTTCCCAGGGTCCACCCTGGGAACGCCCTACCGCGAGGCTCCCGCCTCGCGAACACCCGAAGGCCGGGGCCAATCACTTGTGCGGCCGGCATTCGAGGCTGGAGCCTCGAGGCCGTTTGTTCCCAGGGAGACCCTGGGAACAAGTAGGACTTGCCCTGCTCGCTCACCCGTCATTCGAGCTTTGGCGTTTCGTCATTCCTTCGACAATTGAATTTCGACGTTCCGCGTCTCACCAGTGCATTACCCAGCCGCCGTCGACGTTCTGCGTCTGGCCGGTGATGTTGCGGGCTCGGTCGCTCGCTAGAAACACCGCCAGGGCGGCGATGTCCTCGGGCGTTTGCCACTGGCCGAGCGGACACATCTGCTTTACTTTTGCTCCGGCCCAGACTTCGTACGGCTGCTGCTTCTCCGCCGGCTGCCGGTCGTTCCACGATTGCCAGACTGAGCGGTTAAGCGGCGTCTGGACCATGCCGGGGCAGATCGTGTTGACGCGGACGCCGTGCGGCGCGAGGTCCTTGGCGGCGACCTGGGCGAAGTTGATCAGCCCTGCCTTCGCCGCGCTGTAGGGCGGATCGGTCGGCATGAAGAGCATCGTCCCTGCCCCTTGCTCGGCCAGGGCCGGTGCGAATGTGTGTGCGGTGTGGACCGCGCCGAGCAGGTTGACTCGCAGAACCTGGTCCCAGTCGGCCGGGGCGAGATTCCAGAACGGGAACCCGAACTTGCCCGAGCCGCAGCCTGCGGCATACACGACATGCCGCACGGGGCTGAGCTCTTCCCGCGCGCGAGCGGCCGCCGACTGCACCGCGGCGTAGTCGGTCACATCGGCCACAATGCCGACCGCCGGTTTGCTGCTGGCACGGCTGATTTCCGCAGCGAGGGCCTCGGCCTGCGGACTGCGGTCGACAATCGCTACGGGGCAGCCTTCGCGGGCAAATTCGCGCACGATGGCGAGGCCAATTCCGCTGGCCCCGCCCACGACCACCGCCACTTGATCTTGAAGTTCGAGTTGCATGCCCGCCGTTGTATCGCGCGGGTGGGCGGCGTGCGATGGCGGGGCGGCCCTCACCCTGGCCCTCTCCCAGAGGGAGAGGGAGACGACGACAAAGCAATACCTTCCTATTCGTCGGCTTAGTCGGCGTCGCGTAGTCCCAGCCGGCGGGCAGCCGCCAAGTCGCGCTCGGCTTCCGCCTGCTTGCCCAGTTGGTCGTAGCACTGGGCCCGTTCAAAATAGGCTTCGGCATCCTGCGGATCGGCCCGCAAAACCTTGCCAAAATCATCGATCGCCGCGTCCACGAGCCCGAGCTCGCGACGGGCGACACCGCGGGCGAACAGCAGGTGTACGTCGTCGGTCTTGTCGCTCGTCGAGCGGTCGAAATCCTTGAGGGCCTCGGGAAAGTCGCCCAGCGCCGCCCGGCACATTCCGCGCAGGGCGACCGCTTCGAGGTCACTTGGCAACAGCTTGCAGGCCCGCTCGGCATCGGCCAGCGCGGCTTCGACGTGGCCCAGGAAGTAGCTCGCCCGCCCACGCCACAAGACCGCCTCCTGATCGGTCGGCTTCAGCCGGACGGTGCGATGAAAATCGGCCGCCGCCAGGTCGAACCGCCCCAAGTCAAAGTATTCACAGCCACGGGTGAAATAGTCGTCGGCCGTGGTCAGCTTCGGCAACTGCTCGGGCGAAGCTGGCAGGTCATCGTTCACGGCTGGCAGGCGGTGCGCCGGCGGTCGCGGGGCGTGCCGATTCGGGGCGACTCCGCCTGAGAACCACAACGACGGGTCCACTTTGTAAAACCCGCGGAGGCAGGCAAACAGGTCAGGATAGCGGCGGGCCAGCTCGTGCGGCCGCTCGAAGAATGCCTCAGTGGAGTAGGCAAATAGCTCGGCGGGGCTCTCCTCCGCGGCGGGAGGCAGGAGCTCGTCCTCGCCGTCCTCGGTGTCGCCGTCCAGTTCACGGCTTAGCTGATCCAGCGCCTGCTCGACGGCGGTATGAAAGCGGGCCTGGGCTTCGCTCGTTAGACCCGGCGGCGAGCCCCCCATGTGCCCGTCGAGTCCATCGACGTGATGGGCCAACTCGTGCAGCACTACATTTTCGCCATCATCGGGCACCTGCCCGCCGTGCAAGACATCGGGCCAGGAGAGGATGATCTCGCCGCCCTGAAACGCCTGCCCCAGGATCACGCGCTCGTCGACGTCGTCTTCGTGACCTCCCCGGCCGTGTGCTGGCGGGAGGACCATTTTATACGGATAGACGAGGATGCTCGTCACGCGGTCGAAGTAGTACCCTTCTTCGCCGATCACCAGCAGCGCCGCCTGGGCCGCGATCGTGAACTTGATCTCGTCCGTAACTTCGAGCCCCTTGCAGCCTACGAACCGTCGTTCGTGGGCGATAATCCGGGCGGCGTCCCAGAGCCGGGACTGCTGTGAATCTGAGAGGCGCGAGCAGACCGCGACGTTCCGGGCGATTGTGTCGCGTAAGTCGGCAGCGAACGGCTCGGCCAGCAGCTTCTTGCGGCGTGCGGCGCGGGACCAGGGACCGAAAACCACGGGTGACTTGTCTCCGAAGCGGCAATGGGCGGGAACCTCGCGGCGTCTGGCCGGTAGCCGCAGATCGCGCCGGCAGGGTATCTTACCCGAAATGAACCACACTTCAGACCTCGGTAATTCGGAGACGGCACGGATGAAGGCATTTCGCACTGGGGCGATTGGTTTTGCCCTCGGAGCCGCCCTGGCGGCAGGTTTGGGCGTCGGAAGTGCGCTTGCGGCGGGTGCGGACGACGTGCCGCTCATTCCCCGGGCCAAGTTTTTTGGCAATCCCGAGAAGGCCCGCGCCCGGCTGAGTCCCGATGGCAAGCGGCTGGCATTCGTCGCTCCGGTCGACGGCGTGCTCAATGTCTGGGTGAGTACCGACGACAAACCTGAGAACGCCAAACCCGTAACGCGCGACACGCACCGCGGCGTCGTCAATTATTCATGGGCCTTTACGAGCAAACACATCCTTTATTCGCAGGATAAGAACGGCGATGAAGACAATCACGTCTACGTCATCAATCTGGAGAGCGGCGAGATCAAGGACCTGACGCCGATTGAAAAAATCGCCGCACAAATCGAAGGAGTCAGCGAGCGGTTTCCCGACGAAATCCTCGTGGGCATCAACGATCGCGGTGAGCGGCAGTTTCACGATATCCATCGCGTCAACATCCAGACCGGCGAGCGGAAGCTGCTGCAAGAAAACCCTGGCTTTGCGGGCTTTCTGACCGACGACGATTTCAAGGTACGCTTCGCGATCAACATCACGCCCGATGCGGGACAGGAATTGCTCAAGGCGGAGGCCGGCGGCAAGTGGGAGCCAATGATCAAGATCGGCCCGCTCGACTCGATGACATCGAGCCCGGCTGGTTTCGACAAAACGGGGCAGCATCTCTACTTCATCGACAGCCGGGAGCGAAACACGGCCGCGCTCACTTCGATCGACCTGGCAACCGGCAAGCAAACGCTGATCGCCGAGGACCCACGTGCCGACATCGGCGGAGCGCTGGCGCATCCGACCGAGAAGACGATCCAGGCGGTGAGCTTTACGTACACGCGGACCGAGTGGAAAGTGCTCGATCCGGCGATTCAGCCCGATCTCGACTACCTGCGGACGGTCGCCGACGGCGAGATCCAGATCACTGGCCGGACGCTCGACGACAAGCGGTGGACCGTCGCCTACTTGATGGACAACGGCCCGGTCCGGTTCTACCTGTACGACCGCGGGCCGGAGCGGAAGGCGACGTTCCTGTTTACGAGCAATCGCGAGCTCGAAAAGCTGCCGCTGGCCCGAATGCACCCGCAAGTAATCAAGTCACGGGACGGGCTGAATCTGGTGAGCTACCTGACGCTGCCGGTCTGGTCCGATCCCGATGGCGACGGTCGGCCCAATCAGCCGTTGCCGCTCGTGCTCAATGTGCACGGTGGTCCGTGGGCCCGCGACGACTGGGGCTACGATCCCGAGCATCAGCTTCTGGCCAATCGCGGCTATGCCGTGCTGGCGGTGAACTATCGCGGTTCGACCGGCCTGGGGAAGGAGTTCCTCAACAAGGCTCAGCGGGAGTGGGCCGGCAAGATGCATGACGACCTGATCGACGCCGTGAACTGGGCCGTCCAGGAGAAGATCGCGATCAAGGACAAGGTCGGAATCATGGGAGGGAGCTACGGCGGCTATGCGACGCTCGTCGGGCTGACGTTCACGCCGGATACGTTCGCCTGCGGCGTGGATATCGTCGGCCCGTCGAGCCTCTTGACCTTACTCGAAAACCCGCCTCCCTATTGGTACAGCTTCATGCCGGTGATGAAGCTGCGCGTCGGCGACTGGACGACCGACGAGGGACGGGCGTTTCTCAAGAGCCGCTCGCCGCTGTTCTTCGTCGAGAAGATCAAAGTACCGCTCCTCATCGGGCAAGGTGCCAATGATCCGCGGGTGAAACAGGCCGAGGCGGACCAGATTGTGGCCGCAATGAACGAGCGGAAGATACCGGTGACCTACGTCCTGTTCCACGACGAAGGGCACGGCTTTGCCCGCCCGCAAAACCGGTTCGCGTTTTACGCAATCACCGAGGCATTCCTCGCCGAGAATCTCGGGGGCCGCTTCGAACCGATCGGCGAAGCGTTCGCCGGAGCTGACTTCAGCGTCCCCAGCGGCAAAGAGGCGGTGCCGGGACTAGCAAAAGCTCTCGAGGCGGCGCCAGCAGCCAAGCCGTCTGCGGAGAAGCTGCCCTAGAAGAGCAGGAGAGAGGGACTCAAAGAAAAGGCTGCCGCGAGATCGGCAGCCTTTTCGCAGGAGAAGGCGATCCACCCGACTGGACCCTAGACGCAGGACAGTCAGGATAGCGAATCACCGCCGTTCTTTCCGGCAATTGGATCGGCGGTCGGCATCAGCCTGCTGGCGGGGAACGGCGGCGCGCTGGCCGTGATGGCCATCGACTTCGTCGGGCTCGTTCTGGCGATTGCGGTGGTTGGGGCGATGTTCTCGGCTCCATCGTGAAGCAGCCGTCGCCCATTCGCCCGACTCGCCCACGCACGCTTCACGGGCGGGGCAGCGCCGCCGGCTGGGGCGAATCCTCGACCAGTTTCAGCAACTCCGAGACGAGAACCTCTCCCGTCTGCTCGCCGAGGCTCGTGCGGGAGACGTAGCTATAGCGCTCGAAACTGCCAAAGTCTTCCTTGGTCAGTATGTAGCCGAAGGCGTCGTTGGTCAGGCCAAACAGCAGGTTGTGCTCGCCGCGCATCTTGCGTTTGAGGTAATAGCCGATATTAGGCAGGGCCTCGCCCGGAATCGTGACGATCTGAGCGTTGCCGAGGTTGATAAGGTTGAGCTGCGTCGTGACGGCGTCGCCCTCGGGGGCCATTTCACGGCCGCCGGGGAGGACCGCGATCAGCTTCCGCATCTCGGGCGAGTCGATGGGAAAGCGGACGCCGCGCGAGGTGCAGTAGAGCCCGGGCGATGCTTGCAGCGGCGCGTCTGCCACAATCCGCAGCGACTCGTCCGCCAGCAGGTTGCCGATCCGCTGGCACTCGGCCCAATCGCTGGCCTCGCCGCCGCCCGGCTGGCGATTGTCGGCGGTGACCATGCCTCCCTGAGCGCTGTTCAGATAAATGGCCGTTCCGCCGCCCCGCTCGGCGATCCGCTCGCACAACGGGCCGATCAGATCGGGGCTGCAGATTCCCCGCCGGCTGCCGATCACCTCGGGGTGAATCGCATAGTTGACGAGCGTCGCCACGGCCTTCTGATCGCGGCCGATCGCCTGGATGACGTGGCACCGCGGGTCGTAGAGCTGCTCGGCGTAGTAGTTGTAGGCAATTTTTCCCTCGGCCTTGCCGGTGGCGATCTTTAGCTGCACGGGCTGAGCGCCTTCGTCGGCCGCCCGGATTGCCGCGGCCATCTCGCGACATACGTGTTCGGCATACTTCGGATCGTAGTCGGTGCCTCCCTGGCCGTTGGGAAAGCCGTAGCAGTCGGGGGCGCTATGCGTGTGCGTCGCGCCGATGAGGATGTTCTCGGGCGGAATGCCGGGCACGAGCGACCGTACCTTGTTGCCGAGGATCGACGGGAATCCGAGAAAATCGCCACAGGCGATGGCGACTTTGGTCTCGCCATTGCGGAAGACGAGCGCTCGCACTGTAAGGTCGCCGTATTTCTCGCGGGCCGGGGCTGAGGGGCCGACGCCGCCAGAAACCGGCAGGAGTGGATCAGGTGTGACGTTGCGGACCGCAATGCCGGCCGACAGTTCGGCCCGGATCGGCCTCACCGCTGCAGCCAAGACCAGCAGCGCCAAAACCGCCATGCTCCCATTCACTCGCACCATCGCCCGTTTCTCCGCTTGAAGGAATTTGCCGCCGCACCAAGCCATCACGTATCGACCCCGACTATCTGCCCCACTTGCCGAGCTTGTCCCGCGCCGCCTGCACGAACTTGAGGAGTTCCGCCGGGGCGGTGAGCCGTTGCCATTCGCGGCGGGCGACATTCGCCAGCCCTTCGGCAGGCAATTGCATCTCGCTCTTGTAGTACTGGATGAAAACCGCACCAATCCAGCGGGTGACGAGCGCCTGCACGAGGCCCTGCAGCGCTCCGCCGGCGATCGAACCGGCCAGCGGCACCGACTTCACCAGCGACGCGACGGCCGCAGCCACCAGCGGCGCCGCCGCATTGACGCCGAGAATCGCCACCAGGTTTTTGCCGAGCTGTGCCAGCAGATTGATCGCCAGATTGGCGTCGACATCCTGGCGATAGACGCGCCCCAGATCGACGACCATTTTCACGGTCAGCGCGCTCGACGCGAACAAATCGAGCAGCGGCAGCGGACTGAGCGCCGCCGCCGCACCGCAGCCCCAGGTATAGCGATCGACCAGTTCCCAGGCCCGGCGATCAAGCCCTTCTTCGACGCGCCGCCGCGCTTCGTCGACGAGGCCCCGCGACTGCAGCAAGAGATTCGCCAGCAAGAGGTCCGACCCATCGCGGCGGACGACTTCCAGCATCCGTGCGGCCAGCCGATTGATATCCGGCGGCTCGAGCACTTCTTCTTCCTGTTCCTCACCGCCGGCCAGCAACCGGACGCGGGTTCGCTTTGTGGCCTCTGCCCGCACGGCCAGAATGTCCACCGGCTGTACCATCCCGCGGACCTGCTCGGCGAGCTGTCCGACGAGCGCCGCCTGCTCGTCGGCGTCGTACCAGTCGGCCTTGTTCAGGCAGAGGAGCACGCGTTTCTCCATCTGCGCGAGCCGCGCGAGCAATTGGTGTTCGCTCTCCCGCATAGGACCATCGACCACGAGCAGCACCAGATCGGCATCGCGGGCTGCCTCGGCCGCGACCGATGTCCGCTCGGCTCCTTCGACTTCGCCGAGGCCCGGCGTGTCGACGAGCAGCACCTGATCGTCGCCGGGCCAGGGGATTTCCTGCCGGCGGTGCGTCGTGCCGCCACGGGGATCGGTCTGAAATACATCGCGGCCGGCCAGGGCGTTGAGCAGCGACGACTTGCCGCTCGAAATCGTGCCAAAAGCGACGATCTCCAGCCGCTGGCTGGCTTCCTTGGCCTCGACTTTGGCTACGAGCGATTCGAGTTGACGGCGGACCTCGCCGTCGATCGCCGCATCCCCGCGCAGGTCGGCTGCCGTGGCCAGGTTTTCGGAAACCTCCAGCCGCTGCTCGTCCCGCGACAGATCGCTCGGGTTGCTCGCCTGCCGAGCGCGGCGGGCTGCCTTGTTGCGGGTCGTTCGCCACAGCCGCCAGATCGTCCACCCCGTCACGCCGACGAGAATGGCCGCTCCCAGGCCGACGACGGCGAAATAGGCCACGACGGCTGTCTGGCCGTAGGGCTTCACCGCTTCGTACTGCGCCACGAGTTGCGGGGGAATCCACACAAGCAGCACGCCGATCGCCGCCAGGGCGACGAGGAGCAAGATTCCACCAGTAACGCGCAGCTTCGGCATACGGCTCATCTTAGCTGGCGCTGGAAGTTGCGGCCATCAACGAAAAGCACGCCGACCCGCTGGCCGGCGTGCTGTCGTCGTTCACGAAGTTTTCGTCGCCAGCGTCAGCTCTTGACCCGCGCAAACGCGAGGCCCGGCTCACCCTCCGGCATCCCCCGCAGGGTGAACGTGAACTTGTCGGGCCCTCCCGACGTCACACGGCCGATCATCGAGCCTTGCTCCTCGTTCTCCAGGACAATCGCATCGCTCGAAGCGATCAGATTGCCTTTGATCTCGATTGCCGGTTTCCCCTCGGGAGTCGCCTTCCAGATGTACTGCGAGTCTTCGGTGACCGTCAGCACAATCGTGGTGTCGCCCGCCTTCGCCTGCCACGAACCGACGAGGTCGGTCGATGGCTCGTCGGCGGCTGGTTCGGCCGTTGCGGTAGCGGGGTCCGCCGTCGTCGCCGCAGCGGGCGATTCCTCCGCCTCGGGCGGAACGAGCCCTTGCAGCATCCGTTTGGCCGTGGCGTCGGTCGGCTGCAGGCGAACAACTTCCTGCAAAGCCTTGATCGCTGCCTCGGTCTGGCCGATCACCAGGTAGTGATACGCCAGGACGAACATTGCCGAGGCATCGGTCGGGTTGGCCTTGATGTGGGCCTCCAGGGCGCGGAGCTGGGCCGTGTAGTCGTCCACATTGCCATACAGGCTGCTCATGCTCGTCCAGTCCATGCCCGGCGCCGTGGCCAGCAGGGCATTGAGCGTTGCCGCCGATTCCTTGAATCGTCCGAGGGCAAAGAGCGCAAGTGCCCGCACCTCGTGCAGCACCGGATCGGTCGGCAAGAGCTTGAGCGACGCGTCGAACTTGGCCAGCGCTGCCTCGTACTGCGCTTGTTTAAACGACGCGAGCCCTTCGTCGAAGAGCGTGAGCGCTTGGTTGTTCTCGGCAGTCGCTTGCGCCGTTGCATCGGCCGTGCCTCCGGTGGCATCGGCACTCACGATGTTCTGAATCACAACGGGCTGCGAGTAGTCGAAACCCGAGCTGCCCGCAACCCAGTAGGGGTTCTGGTACGGGACACCGACGCCCCAGGAATTGTTCCACCAGGAGCCGATCCCCCAGCCCACACCGGTCCAGATGATCGGCGAGTACCAGCGGTTGCTCCAGTGGTTGTTCCAACAGCCGTGATACCAGTTGTGGCGGTGGTTGATCCAATTGTCGTGCCAGTGGTCCTGCCAGTGGTTGTTATTCCAGCCGGGACGGTTGACGCCCCAGTTGTTCCAGTTGTTGTTGATATTGATGTTGTCGCCGATGTGGATGTTGTCGTTGTCGATCCACGGGCGATCGGGGCGGTTGGGCCAATTCGGTCGGTTGCCGCCGCCGCCGATGATCGGCCGGTCCCCCTCTCCGGGGCGCCAGGGACGATCACCATCACCAGGGCGTCCGGGTCGATCACCTTCGCCCGGCCTGCCGGGACGAGTAGGCCGATCGCCGCCGCCTCCAATGATGGGTCGGTCGGGACGCGTAGGCCTGTCACCATCGCCGCCGCCGGGTCGGCCAGGCCGCTCGCCTTCGCCAGGGCGGCCGGGCAGCGTTGGACGGGTCGGTCGGTCTCCACCACCTAGGTCCGGCCTTTCAGGTCGACCGGGAAGCGTCGGCCGCTCGGGGCGGCCGGGAAGTGTGGGACGCTCGGGACGATTGCCGCCGCCTAAGTCGGGACGCTCAGGACGGCCCGGTAGCGTCGGTCGCTCGGGCCGAGCCACTCCGCCACCGGGGATCGTGGGGCGCGTCACATTTCCGAGGCTTGGTCGCTCGATATTGGGTCGCTCGATATTGGGCCGATCCGTGCCGCCGGGCCGGTTTCCGCCCGGCCGGTCAATGCTGGGTCTGTCGATGTTGGGCCGATTGCCACCGGGTCGATCGATGCCGCCGATATTCGGCCTTTCGGGAAGCGTGGGCCCCTTGCTCGGTCGGCCGCCCGAAGGATGCAGATTGCCGAGCGATGGGCCACCCCCGGCACCGGGCCGCGAAATATCGGGCCGCGAGACATCGGGCCGGGTGGGACGGGTGATGTTGGGGGTATTCGGCCGACTGACGTTTCCCAGGCTGGGACGGGAGGTGTTCGGTCGCGCGTAGTTACCGCCGCCGCCGCCGCTGGGGCGAGAGATGTTGGGCCGCGCTCCGCCGCCACCTCCCCCGCCGCCGCTAGGCCGCGAGATGTTCGGCCGGGCAGCACCACCTCCTCCGCCACCCGGTCGAGCCCCGCCACCTCCGCCGCCACCTCCCGGCCGGCCACCGCCGCCGCCCACACCCCCGACCGAGGGCCGCGCGAAAGCGTCCGCCGGCAGGCACACAAATAGGACGGCCATTGCCGCCACCAACAGAGACGTGCGTTTCATCATGGGTCTCCTGCGACGGTGTGAGTTATTGGAGGGCTGCCGCGGCGACTGGCGGCTTGCGCACGATGGTCAGGTCAAAATCGGGCTCGCGGAAGAATCCGACGATCCGCTCGGTCCCCTTCATCGAAAACTTGTCGTTGCCGTCGGGGATGACAGTCAGCGTGGCGTTGCCCGTCGTGCCGTCAGGGTTGATGCTCGTCGACTTGATGACCCAGCCTTCCTCGACCTCGGTCCAGTGTCCTTCGGAAAAGCCGCCGTCGCCGTCGAACAGCCACGAGCGGACCTTCCCGGCCAGCGGATCCCAGCCGATGCGGTGCGACGACTTCATCGCCGGCTTGCCGGCCACTGTGATCTCGTAGTCGCCCAGGATGAAGTTCGTATCTTCCGACCAGCGATACGTGATCTTGACCGCGGCGTCGGAGCCCTCGTTCACCCACTCACCGATCAGCCAGGCCAGCGGCTGAAGCTGGTCGTGCGGCGTCGGAGGCAGTTCTTCGGCAGACTCGCGGATCGAGGCGATCAGCCAGCGCCCGTCCTGCGTGCGAACCCGCACCGCCGTATAGCGCAATTGTGCTTGGACGCTGTCGTCCTCTTTGCCCACGGTGATCCAGCGAGTTCCTTCCTCAATGGCCAGATTGCTTCCCAGCGGGCGAATCGATTCGATGTCGAGGGCCAGCTTGGCCC
Organism: Pirellulaceae bacterium; assembly: GCA_025459145.1. GTDB lineage: Bacteria > Planctomycetota > Planctomycetia > Pirellulales > Pirellulaceae > CAYLLN01. The sequence goes on from JALORD010000077.1 coordinate 11,434, forward strand.
CGGGGTACTTTTCAAAAAACTTGGTGAATAGCGCGGCGAGTTCCTGGGTTCCCTGGGTAATGTTCCCCTCTTCGTCGATCAGTTCGCCGCGGGGCATGAACATGGCCGCCAACTCGGCCGCCTTGCCGCCGTCGAAAGCCTTCACGAATTGCTCCTCGCCGGACCGAATCTCCTTCTCAACCGTGTCTTCCTGCCCCCTGGCCAAGGGCAACCAGAATGTCGCTGCCAAGAGGGCCAGGACAAAACCAACGTTCAACGATCGGCGACACATAACAGGAGCCCTCGCAGGCGGGGACGAAGAGATAAAGATTAGTCGAGGCCCGAGCAACGCTAGAGCAAACCCGAGCAACGCTAGAGCAACACAGTTCCCGGAATTTCGGAGACCGCAGAATGATTGCGGCCCAGTGCCGCGAGTCAACACAGTGCTGTGAGTCAACACAGTACTGCGAGTCGACGGAGACAATGTCCGACCCCCACTATTCTCAGGCCGCCCCTCGCCAACGAACAGTGGGGGAGCGTGGCGAACTTCACAAAGTGGGCAACTCGTCGGCAATTCGCCCGCAATTTAGCGGCAACTCTTCGACCCGCACAAAAACGAAGCGAGCCGCCCCACCGGTGAGGCGGCTCGCAGAATGACAGGCTTTGTCGCGTCGCGCCGGACGGACTACTTCCCCTTGTGAGCCGAGTGGCAAGCCATGCAGTTGGCGGCCTTCCCCAGCTTTTCGCCGGCGCCTTCTTTGCCTTCGGCGCATTCCTTAGCCGCTTCAAGCAGCGCAGCCGTCTTGGCCTTCCAGCTGTCGGCCTCTCCCTTGGGCGGCTTGGCTTCTGCCAGGGCCGTGAACTGGGCGACCAGCTTTTCCTTTTCCTCGGCCGTGGCTTCGCCGCTGGCCACCTTCTTGCAGAGGCCTCCCTTCATGCTCGTCTTCATGACAGCCTTGATGGACGGCTTCTCGTCTTCCGCACTGGTCGCGATATTGACGGCCAGCCAACCCCCCGCGATCACGACACACGCCACAATCAACTTGCGCATACAGGTTCTCCGCACTCATAGAAAGGTGAAACAAAGACACCCCAACTCAACCCTCTCCCTTCGGCCCGATTCCCGGGGAAAACACGGTTTCGCCAGAACCTCGAACCGATGGAATCCCACGTGCGGGCTTCATCATAAGGGGCGCAATCGCCAAAATCTCTAGTGGGAGGGGCGCAAAATTCACGAAATTTCGCCCCCACCGTCTCTGGGGGAAACACGCTCGCCCCTGTCCTCGGTTCCCTGCTCTGTTCCCCGTCCCCTGTCCCCCTCTCCCGCTCCCGCCCCACCTCCTAGCCTCCATCCACTCCGGCATGCAGCCCGGCCCAGACTTGGCCCGTTTCGACGTGGTACACCCAGCCCACCCGCAGATCGAGGCTGGCGGGCGGAACTGTCACCACCGTGTAGACATTCTGCGAATCGCTCAGCGGATTCTCTGGCAGCTCGGCCAGGTAGGGTCCGTAGATATGCTCCGCCCCCGTGCCGACATCGCCGGCGGCATTCGTTCGCGAGGTGAGCTGTGGCAGTCTCCGAGCGGTAACCAGATCCGGGGCCGCGCCATTGTGGTCGATCCGATAGCGTTCGATCGCATTAGTGAGCACATTCAAATTGGCCAGGGCGGCGCTCCGCTTGGCGTCCCCCACTGTGCCGCTCACCTGCGGAATCACCACCCCCGCCATGATCGCCAGCACAACGATCACCATCAGCACCTCAACGAGGCTGAAGCCGCGCCGCGCGCGGCCTGTTCGGGGAGAGAGTCGGTAAGGCAGCATCGATTTTTTTGAATCGGCCCAGGTGACCAAAACCAACAGAACGGCGTTTTCCCGGGGAAATGACTGTTTCCGGGTAGTTATGGGAGGGATTCGAAATTAATCCTTTGCAGACGGAACGATCAAACTTACGTTATCTCTCGGCCGCCTCACTTTCAGAAATCTGCTATTCTCCGGCTGCATGTGCCGGATGTGACGGTCGCACTAGCCCCGCCGCGGGAGTGTTTCCAGACTCATGATCGCCTCGCTCTCCTGGATCGATTACAGCCTGCTCGGGCTGTACCTCGCCGCCATGGTCGGCCTGGGGATCTACTTCAGCGGGCGGCAGCGCGACTCGACCGAGTTCTTCCTGGCCAGCCGCAGCTTCGGCTGGTTTCCGCTCGGCCTGTCGCTCATGGCGACGCTCATCTCGGCCCTCACCTACACCGGCCTCCCCGGCCAGGCCTATGACCAGGGGCTCCGCACCTGGGTCATTCCCGCGGCGTATTGGCTGATCCTGCCGCTGCTCGTGTATCTGGTAATCCCGATCTTCCGCGGCCTCGCCCTCTCGTCGCTGTACGAATACCTCGAGTATCGCTTCGACAGCCGGGTCCGTCTGGCGGCGACCGTGGTGTTTGTCGTCTGGCGAATGCTCTGGCTGGGAGGCGTTATCTACGCCCCCTGCAAGGTCCTCCTGATCGCCGCCGGCTGGCAAGTTCCCGCCTGGGTGCTGATCATTCCGCTCGGCGCGATCACGACGCTCTATACCTACCTCGGCGGCATGCGCACGGTCATCTGGACCGACGTCATCCAAGGCTGCGCGATGCTCGCCGGCGTGGCCCTGGTGGTCGTCGGCGTGTGGCTCGCGCTCGATGGCGGACCGGCCCGCGTGAGCGAAGTGGCCAGCGGCCTGGGACGACTCGAAACGGCCAACCTCCGCTTCAAGGCCGACGACCCCTGGTCGCTGTGGGGGATCTTGCCGCACTGGATCCTGGCAGCGCTCTCGTTCTACGTGGCCGACCAGATCACCGCGCAGCGATTCCTCTGCGCGAAAAGCGTCTTCGCCGCGCGGACCAGCTACCTGGTCAACACGCTCGCCCTCACCGGCATGCTCGGCGGGCTCATGTATCTGGGCCTCTGCCTCGTCGCGTTCTACCACGATCATCCCGAAGCCCTGCGCCCCGACTGGGTCGTGAATGTCGACGGCCAGACCCGCGAGGTGATCCGCGAGCAGCGCGGCCAGAAGCTGCTCGACCCGGCCCGCCCGGAAGACCGCCTCACCTGGGAAACCGTCGACCAGTTGGTCGCCGAAGGCCGCGTGCTCCAGCCCAACAGCAAAGAACCCTTCACCGACGCCGCGGAGCTCGTCGATCCCGATTCGCGACGGATACTCGTCGAGAAACTCGCGATGCGCCGCCCCGACCAGTCGCCGCTGGCGGGCGAAGTGATCCTCCGCCGGGGTGTCGCCGAAGAACTGTTTCCGCACTTCCTGGCGACGCAGTTGCCCTGGGGCGTGGCGGGATTGGTTCTGGCGGCCTTGTTGGCCGGGGCCATGTCGTCGATCGATTCGGGGCTGAACGCGATCGGCACGATCATCGTCGTCGACCTGCATCGCCGCTTCGGCTGGGGACGCGAGTGGCTCGCCCGCCGACAAGGTAAACCTTCGGAAGAACTCACCGATGTCGACGAGTTGGTGCTCGCTCGGCCGCTGACGCTCGCAATTGGCGTCGCCGCAACGCTCTTCGCTTTGGCCGTCTCGCAGATCGGCGAGATCTTTCGGATCATGATCGGTGTGGCCAACACGTTCGGCGGTCCGCTCCTGGCGATCTTCCTGCTCGGCATGCTCAGCCGGCGAGCAACCGCGGCTGGTGCGCTGGTCGGCCTTGTCGTCGGCTCACTGGCCACGATGGGGCTCGCCCTGTCGGGACCCCTCGCCCGTGCCGGCGTGCCGATTCCCGCGGCGCTCTTGATTGCCGATATCTGGCATGTTGTGTTCGGCGTCGGTGTGACGTGGAGCGTGGCCTGGGGAACGAGTTGGCTGCTAGGTCAGCCCAAAAGCAGGCTCGAATTGCGCGGCCTCGTCGCCGGCTGCGGCACACTCGGCCTGCGCGCCGCCGACGAGACCATCCCCATCATCTCCATTCCCGAGCGCGAAGACCCCGAAGCCAGCCGCTGGAAGTGACGGCCAACCCGTGCCGCCGGGTGCCACTAGTGGCACCCTCGCGCGCAAGCTTCGCTAAGCCGGCGGCGCCATCATCATCTCAAACTGATTCTGCTTCGACTCATTCCGCTCATCGCGCGTCGGCGA
>JALORD010000456.1 GCA_025459145.1 Pirellulaceae bacterium
GCCTGCCGCACCCAGCGACAGTTCAAACCGATCGACGAAGTACATGTGCGCGACGTTGTCCATCGTCAGCTCAACGCCGAAACAGCCGGCGTAAGCAATCGCCAGCGCCCACACCCGCCAATCGCGGCAAGCCGCCAGGAACGAGCCCTTTTGCTTTTTGGGAGGCGGCAGCAAGCCTTGTTTGCGGAGATCGGCGAAGTTCCCCGCGGGAGTGTCCTGCGTCAGGAAGTAGTACGCCGCCGCCATCAGAAGACAGACCAGTCCCGCCACAAACATGGCAGCTCGCCAGCCGATCTGCTCGCCGAAGCCGAGCGTCACCGCCAACAGGCCGAACAGCAGCGGCATGGCGATCTGCGTCACCCCGCCGCCCAGATTGCCCCAGCCAGCGGCAGTGGCGTTCGCGGTTCCCACGCAGTTCGGTGCGAACATCGCCGACGTGTGGTACTGCGTGATGACGAACGAGGCCCCGATCATGCCGATCAAGAGCCGGCAGATCAAAAACGTCTCGAAGTTGTACGCGAGGCCAATCCCCATCACGGGAAGCGAGCCAATCACGAGCAGCCCTGTATACGACAGCCGGGGCCCGATTCGATCGCAGAGCCAGCCAATGAAGAGCCGCGCAAAGACCGTGGCCGCCACCGACGCGATGATGCACCAGCCGACCTGTTCCTTCGTGAGCCCCAGGTCGGTCCGGACCACCGTCATCAAGGGAGCGATGCCGAACCAGGCGAAGAAGCAGCAGAAGAAGGCCGCCCAGGTCAGGTGAAAGGCCCGCATCTGCGGTGTGCGGAAGTTGAAGAGATCGATCCGAGTCGCTTTGGCGGCTGACATCAAGCAGGTCCGATCGGTACGCGAACGCTCGCCACACGCCGCCAACGTGCTGTGAGCCTGAAGTGCAGATTGCCTGGTTCCACGGCGGTAACGCAATCATCGTGCCGCTGCAACATGCCCTGCGGAGCAACGGCGATTCCGAGCGGAATCACCATGCGGCGTAAAATGAACTCATTTTTACTTGCACAGTGAATAGGATTCGCTGCGCAAACAGTGTGCACCTTGGCGCGCATGAGCCTGCGAAAACTCCCGACAAATCGGGGCGAGCTTCCCGTCGGTACAGCGTTTGCCTCCCGCGTATTTGGCCAGCCGTGCATTTTGCGCGGCAGCGCCAAAGTTGTTTCGGATCGTTTCTCGCTGTCCCCTGTTACATGGCCCTTTCCGCTCCCTCCGAGAGGCAGACTGCCCGCCTGTCGACAGGTGCGCCCTTGTCGCTGGTCGAATCGCTGCTCGCCGAACAGCAGGAGTTGACGGTCGTCGAGCGGTTCGCGCGGCAGCACGAGGCCGCGGGCCACGTACCGGCTCAGGCCCGCTACTATCGCGACCTAATTCCGCTAACCACTCCGGCAGCGGACGAACAATACGGCTTTACGGTCGACCTAGATGCCTGCTCGGGATGCAAGGCTTGCGTCACAGCGTGCCACAGTTTGAACGGCCTCGACGACGACGAGACCTTTCGCGATGTGGGCCTTCTCTCCGGTCGCGATGGCCGCGGCGAGCACGTCCTGCAGCACGTCACCACCGCGTGTCACCATTGTCTCGAGCCAGCTTGCCTCTACGGCTGTCCGACGCAGGCTTACGACAAAGACCCCGTCACCGGCATCGTCCGGCATCTCGACGACCAATGCATCGGCTGTCAGTACTGCACGCTGATGTGCCCGTACGACGTGCCCAAGTTTAATCCCGCCCGCGGGATCGTCCGCAAGTGCGACATGTGCCGCCAGCGGCTCGACGGCGGCGAAGCGCCCGCGTGCGTGCAGGCCTGCCCGAATCAGGCGATCCGGATCGAGTTGGTCGGCCGCGAGAAAGTAATTCAGCGGGCTCTGGCTGAGTCGTTCCTGCCGACGGCACCTGACCCGCAAATCACGCTCCCCACCACGCGCTTCATCTCGGGACGGGAGCAACTCCGCGATGTCGCCCCACCCGCCGCGGCGCTTCGGCCGGGGCACCTGCATCTGCCGCTCGTCGTGATGCTGGTCCTGACGCAGATGTCGATTGGGCTTTTCATTCTGTCTCCGCTGGTTGGCCGACACGCGATGGACCAGCGCGTGAGCACTGGATTGGCGGGCCTTCTCGGCCTGGCAGGACTGGTCATCGCCAATCTGCACCTGGGCCGCCCACAGATCGCCTATCGGGCGTGGCTCGGCTGGCGGACCAGTTGGATGAGCCGCGAGATCATCGCGTTTAGCGTCTGGACGCTCGCCGCGCTGGGCTATGTCGCCTCGCATTTTGTCGACAGTAGTCCGCAGGTGCGCTGGCTGTTGTGGCTGGCGACTGCGGCGAGCGGCATCGCGGCGATCTGCTGCTCGGCCATGATTTACATCGCCACGAGGCGCGAGTTTTGGAGCCTGCAACGCACGCTGCCCCGGTTCGTCTTGACGGCAGTGCTCCTGGGAACCGTCGGTGCGGCGACGATTCTGGCCGCCAGAGGGGCGGAAGTGCCCGTTTGGATTCTGGTTCTGGTCGCCGCGGCGACGGCGGGGCGAATGATTGCGGATCTAGCCGTCTTTCGGCACCTCAATCAGCAGGACGAGACGCCCCTGTCGCGCTCGGCGGAATTGTTAACGGGTCCGCTCGTTCGCTGGGAACGAGGCCAGGCGCTCGCTGCTCTCATCGGCGGATTGCTTCTGCCGCTGGTTGCGACGGGTCAACCCGAGCTGACGCCGATACTCGTCTTTACGGCAGCGGCGCTTGTGCTGTTTGCTGAATTGGTGCAGCGAGGATTGTTCTTCGCGGCTTGCAGCCCGACTCGGATGCCGGGAGTTCACCACGCATGAGCAGCCGCGCCCCCACGCTCCAGAATCTGGCCAGCCGGCTCCTGCGCCAGTGGGATGGCCAGCTGACTCGCGAACTCTTGCTCGCGCCGGGAAAGTTCGGCCTCGGGCAGATTCCGGCCAAGCTCGCTCCCGATGCCACGACGACGATGGTGTGCGGTTATTGCTCGACGGGCTGCGGGCTACAGGTGCATCTGAAGGATGGTGCCGCGGTCAATCTATCACCCGACACCGAGTATCCGGTCAACCTGGGAATGGCCTGTCCGAAGGGCTGGGAGGCGCTGGCCGTTCTGAATTCGTCCGAGCGGGCCACGCAGCCGCTCGTTCGCGAGCGGCTTTCCGGAGGCCATTTGTCGGCGCCGAAACCATTAAGCTGGGACGCCGCCCTGACGACGTTTCGCGACCGCTTTCAAGCAATCATCGCCGAGCACGGGCCGGAGTCGGTCGCCTTCCTGAGCACCGGGCAAATTCCCACCGAGGAGATGATGCTCCTCGGGGCGCTGACGAAGTTCGGTATGGGCTGGCGGCATGGCGACAGCAACACGCGGCAGTGCATGGCGACTTCGGTGGCCGCGTACAAGCAGTCATTTGGCTTCGATGCACCGCCGTACACCTACGCCGACTTCGAGCAGTCGGACGTCCTGATCTTTGTCGGTTCCAACCTGTGCGTCGGCCACCCGATCATGTGGGAACGGGTACTCCGCAATCCGCACCGTCCCAAAATCGTCGTCATCGATCCGCGGCGGACCGAAACGGCGATGGCCGCGACGAAGCACCTCGGGCTCTATCCGAAGTCCGACCAGACGCTCTTCTATGGCCTTGCCAACCTGCTCATTGATCGCGGCTGGATCGACCGGGAGTTTATCGATCGCTCGACCAGCGGCTTCGACGCCTTTCGCGAGTTTGTCGCCGGCTTTCCGCTCGACCGCGTGGCATCTGAAACGGGACTGCCCGCCGCCGACATCGAGTGGCTCGCCGAGACGATTCACGCCGGCAAACGTGTCTCGTTCTGGTGGACGATGGGAGTCAATCAGAGCTACCAGGGAGTGCGCACCGCGCAGAGCCTGATCAATCTGGCCTTGATCACCGGCCACATCGGCCGCCCTGGAACGGGTGCTAACTCGATCACCGGCCAGTGCAACGCGATGGGCTCGCGGCTCTTTAGCAACACGTCGAGTCTGCTCGGCGGCCGCGAATTCACAAACGCCGAGCATCGACAAGAGGTCGCCGCGATCCTCGGCCTCGACGAATCGCACATCCCGACCACGAACAGCCTCTGCTACGACCAGATTCTGGATCGTGTTGAGGAGGGGAAGATCCGCGGCCTGTGGGTCATCGCCACAAACACGGCCCACTCCTGGATCGATCAGGACCGGGCCCAGGCGCTCCTGCGCAAGCTCGATTTCCTCGTCGTGCAAGACATGTACACGACGACCGAAACGGCCCAGCAAGCCCATTTAATCCTGCCAGCGGCCGGCTGGGGCGAGAAGGACGGCTCGCTCATCAATTCCGAGCGGCGAATTCCAGAGCTCCGGGGCTCGCCCTCGCCGATTTCTTGATCTTCCGGCTCATTGCCGAGGCTTGGGGCTGCGGCGAAATGTTCGCCAGTTGGACGAGTCCCGCCGCCGTGTTCGAAATGATGAAGCGGCTGTCGGCCGGCCGCCCGTGCGACATCACCGGCGTGCGGGACTATCAGCATCTCGACGAGGCCGGCGGGATCCAGTGGCCTTGCCCGGCCAGACCGGCCGCAGACGGCCCGGCCGCATCCGCTGAATCTTCGGAAACGCTCCCTGAGCCGAAACTGGCCACTGAGCGGCGGCTGTTCGAAGACGGCCGGTTTTATCATGCCGACGGCCGGGCCAAGTTGCTCTTCGACGCACCGGCGCCGATGCCCGAACCGCCCGATGCCGAATTTCCGTTCATCCTGCTCACCGGCCGCGGCAGTGTGTCGCAGTGGCACACCCAGACCCGCACGCGCCAATCGGCCGTCCTCCGCAAGCTGTATCCGGCTGAAGCCTACATCGAAGTGCATCCCGACGATGCCGGGCGGCTGCACCTGAACGACGGCCAGCCTGTCATCGTTGCTTCGCGCCGTGGCCAGATCGAGGTCAAAGCGGTCCACAGCCGGGGCGTCCGCCCGGGGCAGGTCTTTTTGCCGATGCACTACGACCTGACGAATCAACTCACCCTGTCCCATTTCGACCCGCACTCGCGCCAGCCGTCGTTCAAGGACTGCGCCGTGCAACTCCATTCGCCCGATCGGCCGGAGCTCTCCCGATGAGCCAAGGTCCCTTTACACCCGAACAGCAGCAATACCTGGCGGGGTTTGTGGCTGGGGCCGACGCAGCCCGCGTCGCCCGCGGGCTGCCAACCTTTGCCGCCACGCTGGGAACGCCGCCGGGAGCCACGGCCGTCAGCTCGCCGACGGCCGAGACCCGTCCGGCCCGCGCAGAAGACATCCACCGCGCCATGCAGGATCGGTTCCTGGCCGAGGGGAAGAAGCTCGTTAATGAAGAGAAGGCCAAACGCGAGAAGAATCCGTTCGAAATGTGGGACGAGATGCGGGCCAATGCGGCCGCGGCCAAGTTTCCCAAGGGCACCGACGTCTTTCTCTACAAGTACCACGGGCTGTTTCACGTCGCGCCGGCGCAGAACGCGTTCATGTGCCGTTTGCGGTTCGCCGGCGGCATGACTAACTCGCACCAGTTCCGCGGGCTGGCCGACCTGGCCGACAAGTTTGCGGGGGGCTACGCCGATGTGACGACGCGGGCCAACTTGCAGCTCCGCGAGATTCCGCCCGAGCATAGTCTCGATGTGATCACCGGGCTCATCGACCTGGGAATCGTGACCCGCGGAGCCGGGGCCGATAACATCCGCAATGTCACCGCCTCGCCGACGGCCGGCATCGATCCGCAGGAGCTCATTGACACGCGCGAGCTCGCCCGGGAGATGCACCACTACATCCTCAATCATCGCGAGATGTACGGCCTGCCGCGGAAGTTCAATATTGCCTTCGACGGCGGCGGCCGGATCGCGGCACTCGCCGACACGAACGACATCGGTTTCATGGCGGTTCGCGTCGCCGAGGGGCACGAAGTTCCCGCGGGCATCTATTTTCGGATGGAGCTCGGCGGCATTACCGGCCACAAGGACTTTGCCCGCGATACGGGTCTCTTGCTCAAACCCGAGGAGTGCGTCCCCGTCGCGGCTGCCGTCGTGCGGGTGTTTCTCGAGCACGGCGACCGGACCGATCGGAACAAGGCCCGACTCAAGTACGTCCTCGACCGGTTCGGTTTCGAAAA
>JALORD010000698.1 GCA_025459145.1 Pirellulaceae bacterium
AGTCAATGTCGTAGGCATCCTTGGGATTCGTGCGCTCGTCCAAGGTAAAGGCTTTGATCAGGATGTATCCCTCGGGCTTGACAATTCGCGCACGCACCGTGTTGTGAACTCCATTTGGCATCTGGCCGGAAATCTCGATCTCCTGCCAGAGTTCAAAAGCCAGATCGAGCCCCCGCAGTGTGTTGAGTTCAAGTTCGTTGACCTGAATGGTCCGGCTCTTCCCTGCGCCTTCGTACTGACCCGCCACCAGATCAACTTTGACCGGTTCCTCGACACCGGCCACGGCCTTCGTGAAGTGTGTCGGAGACGTGTGATGCGAGTAATTCGCCGTGATCATGCGTTGGAGAATCGTCTGGTACACGTTCGCATCGAGTGACTTGCGAGAAACCGCCAAGTCGACGTCGAGCGAGCCCATGTGACCGCGGTGTGGGTACAGCAGATCGGGCACCCAGCCTCCGACGAGAACGATGTCTTCGCGAAATGCGCCGAGCACGTTCATCACCTCGATCAGCACGGCGTGGCTGGCGCTGCTCGGATCAAACGTCGGCATGCCGCAACTCCTTGATTCGCTCGGCCGCGCGTCGCAATTCGCCGACCAACTGTCTTTCGTAAACGGCCGCCGCCGCCTCTTCACCGCGTCCCGCCATTCGTTTCAGGTCGAGAAACGTCTGGATCGCCGAGGTGACCGGGGCGTCGGTCCCGTTCTCCGTCCGGCGACCGGCCAGGGCCGAGGGGTCGAAAGGACGCCACAACAGCAGATTCGCCCCCGTGTCCACTCGCTTGCCGCCCTGGTAGGCGCCCAGCCTGTCCAGCATCTTGCGGTCAAACCCACTGCTCTCGACGTACACGGCTCCTACGCTGTATCGCACCTCCGGGGCCAGCCGCCACGCGGCAGAAAAGCCGGCCAGCGCGTACTGAAGGTGGTTGTCCCGGCACCAACTCGCGACCGCCTGTTCGGCCGCCTCCGCGTTTCCCCGAAAGAACATGGGGATCTGCTCAGCAGGTCCAGCGTATTTCTTGGCCCAGTTTTCGAGCAGTCCGCTGGGATCACGAAGATAAAGCCGTTTCTCGTGTCCTTCATCGGGTCGCGCCAGCAGAGCGCGGACGATACGGCTCGACTTCGGCGAGAAGGGGTCGGCGACGCCCTTCGGCGGCCGAGCGGGGAGCTTGTATCCACGGCGGTCGATCAACAATCCGTGGCGGGCGCTACGCAGGCGGCAGTTGCCCGCCTGATCGACGTAGCCGACGCCGAATTGCTCCACGATCTCAGCTACCCGCGGCGAAATGACCGGTGCGTAAACCACGGGAATGAAGTCGGTTGGAAGCTGTCGCATCCGCTCGCAGACCGAGATGACAGTCTGCGGGGTGATTCTGGCCTTCGCGTCAATCGCGAGTTGGAATTTGGCCTGGGCGGATGTCGCCTGGGTGACCAAGTCCAACTTGAACTCACCGAGGGTCCGGCTATGCTGCGCATCGACACTGAATCCCCCCAATTCGTCGAAGATTCGACGAACGGCGTTCTCCGCCTCCCGTTCGATCTCCCGCCAACTGTTCACCATTTCACGATCCCTCACTACGTAGTGAATATACCGTATTTGGTGAACACTGGAACTCTCCCACGCGAATTATGTGCCGTTTTTCACTACGAATCCCCCTCGTTTCGCAGCGCTTCCATCTCGGCGTCAATCTCTTCCTGGCTCCGGAATTGGTGACCTGCTGCCGCCATTTCCTGCCGCAAGCCTTGGACGAATTGCACCAGTCCTTGGCCGGGTGGAGCGGGCAATTCCACGGATTCCACCCTGACTTTAACCCTTCCTGGTGCGAAGGTCACCTTTTGGTCCAGCTCCAGAGTGCCGTCGGACCGCACGGTGCCCAGCAGTTCGAGGATGGTTGTAGCCATTGGAAAATCAATCCTTACAAGGCTCCCGTTTCACCGGGACAACGAAGGTCCGTTGGGTTGGTTGCGGTCGCTTTCCCCCAGTGTACCACGTCAGGACTGCATGAGGGACGCTCAATTGGCGCTTCGATGGCTCCTGCCCCGCTTCTTGCCGGGTTTCGGGAGCTGGCAAGGCGGGGCCGGGCAACTGGTCTTGCGATTGCCGGGCGAGCCGTTCGCGGGCCAGGCGGATCATCTCGTGGAGTTTCCTTTCCAGCAGTTCCTGCGGAGGAAGTTCCGTCAGGTACTGGGCGACACGGATGCCGCTGTCCTCCAGCCGCAACAAGCGGACGTGCTCGTCGGTCTTGCCGGCGCACAGGACAAGCCCAATTGGCGGTTCCTCGCCAAACTGCATCTCGAACGCTTCGAGCCACCGCAGGTACAATTCCATTTGCCCTTTGTCGGCTGCTTGGAACTTGCCGAGTTTCAAATCGATGGCCACCAGTCGCCGCAGCCGCCGGTGGTAGAACAGCAGGTCCAGGTAATAATCTTCGCCATCGACCGTCATCCGCTTCTGGCGGGCGACGAAGGCAAAGTCGGTGCCGAGTTCCAGGATGAAGGCTTCCAGTTCGCGGAGGACGGCTTGCTCCAAGTCCTTTTCGGCGTACTGGCCAGACAGTCCCAGGAAGTCGAGGAAATAGGGATCGCGAAACACCATGTCCGGCGTCAGCCGGTC
>JALORD010000078.1 GCA_025459145.1 Pirellulaceae bacterium
AAGCTGCCGCCGCTCGAGCCGTTGTTGTTCGTCGTGGCGTCCTGGAGCTTACCAGCCAGCGCATTCTGCACTTCTTCCTCGTAGCGGAAGTATTGCTCGCGGGCCTGCGCCTCACGTTCGGGCTTGCCGCCGGCTTGCTCGGCCAGGCGCAGGACGGCGATGCTCTTCCAGACTTCGAGGCTCGTGTTGCGAGCTTGAATCTTGGCGTCCAGGTCGCGAAACGCGAAATACAAATCCCAGTAGGCGTTCTCGACGTTGCTCACGAGGTCGCGAATCGCGACTTCGAACTCCGCCGCACTGATGTCGGTGCTAACTCGAGCAATCAGGACGCCGTTGTAAAAACCGGGTACGGCCCGAGGTCCCGCCAATCGATTGAAGCGGGTTCCCGCTCCCTGCATTAGTGGCTGGCGAAACTCAGCCTCGATCTGCGAATCCCAGACACTGGGAAATTTGTTGAAGCTGGCGTTGTTGAAGTCGTATTCGGATAGACCGCGCAGCGAGAACTGCGTCCCCGAGGCGGTCAGCTTGGAGATCTCGGACCGAAAGTTTACAAGGTCTTGCTGGAATATCCGTGGTTCGCCAGTCTCGAAGCCGCCAGCTGCAATGAAGTTGTTGACCTGCCTGTCATTCTTCTCGGCGACGACGCTCGTTTTTAGCTGAGCATCGAACTCGCTCAGGGCAGCTTCCATCCCGAACCGCGGATCGGAAGCGGCCACTGCCGGACCGAGGATCGTCCGCGTGGTCTCGGGATAGCGGAGGACCGTGCCCCCCAGATCGCGGAGCACGCTCGAATTGGCCAGCGCCAGGTGGATCGCCTCTTCGACCGTCAGGTCTTGCCAGCCCGTAGGAATCGCGTTTTGACGGATGGTGTGCGGAGCTGTGGTAAAGTCTTGAGCGCTGGGCGGCGTGATCGCGTCGACCGATTCGACGGTCCGCGCGACGGCCTTGTAGTGCTCGAGTTCCGCATCGAAACGGCGGTTGGGGCCCACGAGATTGCAGCCCGCTGCCAGCAGCAGGGCAATCCCGAGGAGCAATCCGATCTGGGGTGAACAGCGATATTCCATAAGCGCGCGGCGGTGCACGTTCGTGTGGTTCGGTAAATCGGCACATTCGCCCAGCGCCTTGTCGTCAAAATCGCTGCAACCGCTAAGAATCCAGGAATCGTCAACCTCCACCCATTTCGTGCAGCCTTGCCAGCACAACTGCTTTACCTCACTTGCCGGGTCGCACGCTGGCATCCGAGCGCCAGCCCCCGATGCCGGCGTTGATTGATTCACCACCTTTCCCCTCATAAAACAAGTCGTAAGGCCCCTCGCCCCCTCGCGCGAGTAATTGAGCGAGGCAAATCGGCCGACAACCTCTATTCCGCGATATCCGCTCGTTCCTCGAACCAATCTGCTGGACTTGCAATGACCTACAGCCTGCAACTTGGCGTGATGAAGTCCCCTCTCCCCAGCCGGGCCGCTACCGGGAAGGAAGTCTTTCGACTGGCCGTTTTGGGAGACTTCTCGGGCCGGGCGGCGGCGGGCAAGCTCGATACGGGTGACCAGCTTGCCGCGCGGAAGCCGATCGTCGTCGATGTCGACAACTTCGACGCGGTCTTGAAGCGGATGAACATCAAGCTGACATTGCCGCTGGGCGATGCGGAAAGCGGAGTCGAGATTCCGCTCGGTTCGCTCGACGATTTTCACCCCGACCAGCTCTACGACAACGTCGAGCTGTTCAGCGGTCTGGCGGGCCTGCGGCAGCGGCTCAAGACCAAGAGCACGTTTGCCAAAGCGGCGGCCGAGGTGCAAAGCTGGCCTGGCACGGCGGTGGAGGCGGACGAGCGACCCACGGTCAAGGCGCGTGGCAGCGTGGTTCCTGTCGGCGGCAAGTTGAGCGACTTTGCCCGCCTGATTGGAAGGCCGGCCGCCGCCGACTCGCCGACCCCCATCGATAAGTTGCTGCAGCAGATTGTCGGTCCGCACGTCGTCCCCGCCAAGGATCCGCAGCAAGACGTGCTGGTCGCGGCGGTCGACGAGGCGATCGGCAACGCGATGCGGAGCATCCTCCATCATCCGGAGTTCCAGGCGCTGGAAGCGGCCTGGCGGGGACTCGATTTTCTGGTCCGCCGTCTGGAAACGGGCCCCAGCCTCAAGATCGTGCTGTACGACATTTCGGCCGAGGAATTTGCGGCCGATTTGAGCGCGACCGACGATCTGCAAGCCAGCGGGCTCTACCGCCTGCTGGTCGAAGCCCCGGCGCTCGATGCTCAGCAAGGTCCGATTTCGGCCGTCGTGACGCAGTACTTCTTCGAGCAGACACCGCCGCATGCCGAGCTGCTGGGCCGCGCGGCCCGCGTCGCCGCTGCCGGGCAAATGGCCCTCCTCGCCGCGATCGGCACCGACGTCCTCCGCAAGGTCCGCGAGGAGGACGTGCACCCGCTCGTCCGCGATAGCTGGGCGGCCCTCAAGGCGCTCCCCGAAGCGGCCTATCTGGGACTCACCGTGCCGCGCTTCATGCTCCGCAATCCCTACGGCGAAAAGACCGATCCGATCGACCGCTTCGACTTCGAAGAGTTCACGCCGCAAGTCGGTACGCGCGGCATGCTCTGGTCGAGCGGCGCGATCCTGGCGGGGTACCTGCTGGGCGAAACGTGCCTGAAGCAGGGCCTCAAAAAGATGAACCTCGGCAGCGTCATGTCCGCCGGCGAGATGCCTTACACCTATTACACCGATGCCGATGGCGACCAGGTCGCTTTGCCCTGCACCGAACGGCTGTTGTCCGTCGATCTGGCGGCTCATGTCGCCTCCCAGCGGTTCATGCCCGTCGTGTCGATCCGTGGCCGACCGGAGGTCCGACTGGGCAGCTTCCAATCGCTGGCGGGAAAGTCACTCGCCGGCCCGTGGGCTCCCGTGACGGTCAATTGGTCCAGCGCGCCAAGTGCGGCTCCAGCCGCCGCCTCGCCTGTTCCTGCCCCCGAGCCTGTCGCTGCCGCTCCGGTTGTCGCGCCGATTGCCGCTCCGGCCCAGCCGGCAGCAACCTTGTCAGCAGCAACCCAATCAGCAGCGACCCCGTCAGCACCGACAGAGCCCGCCCCTGCCAGCGAAGCGCCCGCTAGCAATTCCCCCGCTAGCAATGCCGACGCGGAGCTCGACGCTCTGCTAGCAAGCCTCGATTCGCTGGGGACCGAGCCGGTGCCTTCCGCGGGAAGCGACGAAATGGACCCCGGTCTGGCAGCCCTCCTGGCCGATTTATAGAGCGTGGGCCGCCGATCATGTCGCGGCAGGCCAGGCTGCGCTGAACGCGGCTCACCACGCGGAAATGAGAGGGTGCCACTGCGGGCTTGTCCCGCAGTGCTGAGGACAGGAGTTCGCCGACGATGACCACCGCGGCATCCGCCCCACGTGCGAAAGCTCGCCCGGCGGGGGCCCGCGCGCGCTGGGTCCGGCGCGGAATCTGGACGATGCTCCTCGTGGCCCTGTGTGCCTGGTTCGGCTGGCTCGTGTGGCAGCCTTTCTGGCATCCCCAAACGCAGCTCGTGCTGCTCACCGGGGACATCGTCACCGTCGATCCGCTTCCCGATCCGGTCCCGGCCGACTATGTCGTCGAGGACTTTCGGGCCCTGCTCGCGCTTGACAGCATTCTCGATCGCGGTTGGCTCGGCGCGCGGGGACCGCTCGTTCTGGGAACGCTTCGCGAGCCCGATTCCCGCAGCGAGCTGGCCGACCAGCTCAATGACACCAGCGGCGGGCGGCGCGATGTGCTGCTCGTCTACGCCTCGGCCCACGGAATCACGCAGGACGGCGACGCCTGGCTCCTGGCGCCGGGGGCCGATCCCCGCTTTGCCTCGCAAGGACGCTATCGCCTGCGGCACTTGCTTGCGCAACTCCGCGAGTGCCGGGCGCCCGTCAAGCTGCTGCTGCTCGATGCCGGCCGGATCGAATACGATCCACTCCGCGGACTTGTCGAGAACGACTTTCCCGAACTGCTCGCCGAACAGGTGGAGGAGCTCGAGGATCCGACGCTCTGGGTCCTGTGCTCGCATCGCTCGGGAGAGCAGTCGCACCTGTCGTCGGCCCTCCGCCGGACGGTGTTTGGCTACTTTGTGAGCGAAGGGCTGCAGGGAGCGGCCGACGCCAACGGCGACCGGACGATCTCGTTGGCCGAACTGGCGGAGCACGTCACGACGGGGGTCGCCGCCTGGGTCAAGCAGACTTCCGGCGGCACGGTCCAGCAGACGCCTTTCCTCGTCCGCGGCGCGGGAGTGTCTCCGCTGCGCGGCAATCCAGCCCTTTCGGCCGTGCCCCCAAGGACCGAAGCGGTCGCCTATCGGTCCGATCATCTCGGCGCCATCGCCCAGTCGCGGGTTGGGCAGGAAGTTCAGGACGATGCCTCGCGCGAGCTCCGACAGGAGATGGACCAGACGATCGCCGAGTCGCTGGCCCGCGTCACGCCCCGCAATACTTGGGGCGTGCAGGCCAGCAGTGCCATCCAGCAATCGCTGCGCAAGGCGACTGGCGGAAAGGTCGGTCTGCCCGCCACGGGTGGCAAAAGTGCAAGCGACAAAAGCGCGCCCGACGCCGCGCCGGCGGGCGAAGCTCCTGCCGATCCGGCCGCACCCGGCGCAGAAGCAGGTCCGGCGGAAGCCCCTCCGGCCAAGGCCGCCAGTCCCGACCCCGCCGCGGCCAGCGTCCCGGAGGCCGCCGCCAGTGAGCCGCTCCCCCCCGTCACCGAACTGCTCGCCCAGGCGTGGGAATTGCGCGATCGTCTGGCCGATTCGGCACGCCCCACGATTCGCCCCATCGACTACGCTCCCTTCGCCTGGCGGATGGCCGAGGCTCGGCTGCTCGCGCTCGATCGCAAGCATCGCACCGGCTACGTGCGCCAGGAGGATGAACTGCAGCGTCCGCTGGCCGAACTCGTGACCGCTTTCCGGCAGCTCGACGACGAAATCCCCTTCGCGGAGCTTCCCGCCGAATCGCTGGCGGCGCAGATCGCCAGTCTCCGCCCGGGACTGCGGCTCCCCACGGGCGAAGCTCGTTCGCTTGCCCTCCTGGAGCTGGCAGCCCGCACCGGCGGACCGGCGATTCCCGCCGACCTGCTTCCGCTCCTCGCGCAGCTCGACGCCATCCTCGACGGCGGCAATCGAGCTGACCTCGAGAAGTTTGTCGCCTCGCTCACTCCCGATCACGAGCGATTCATCGAACTGCGAATGGCTCGCCGCGTGGCGGCCAGTCCGGAAACCGATTGGCGATTGTCGCTCCTCTTGCTGGCTGCCGCCCGCGATGGCGAGCGGGCCGCCGCCGCCGGGCTGAATGCTCCGGCCTGGGTGCAAGCAGCCGTCGACGAGGCCGATCAACTCCGCCGCGATGCCGAACAGTCCTGGCAATCGCCCCTTCCACCGAGTCGTGAAACGATGCTGGCCCAGCTCGCCCAGGCCCGCCAGCAGTATCAGCAAGCGATTGCCGACATGGCGATTGTCCTCGCAGCCGAGCGCCAGCTGCACGACATTCTCCATCGACTCCCTTACTATCTGGCCTGGCATGCTTCGTCGGCCGACCCGCGATCGAGCGGCGCTCCCAGCACCGGCGCGCTGGGCGAATTGCTCGGACTCGTCGGCGGACTCAGCGAAGCGCTTACCGCGCCAGGTCCCGAGTCGCTCGTCGCCTTGCGCGGCATCGCGCCCCAACTGGCCGCCAGTCGGGCTGCCGTCGAACAAGGCTTGAACCCCCTCACGATCCAGCGGCTGATCGACAGCCCGCCGGCGCCGAGCGCCAGTTGGCAGATCGCTCAACTGCTCCCAACGCCTCTCTTGGCTGCCGCCGATCGGGCCGCACTGGCCGAGTCGGCGGCCGGTGTCGAATCGGAACTGGTTGCTCAGGCTGCCTCGTCCGGCAGTCCATCCCCGGTTTCGCCGACTCCCGGCGATCAGGCCTATGCCGAGCGGCTGTTCGCCCCCCGCGCGCAACTTGAACACCAGCTCGCGCGGGCCATTCTCGCGCCGATCGAATTGCCGGAGTGGCAACGGCTCGACAGCGCCTGGTCGCTGCTCGACGGTGGTACTGGCGGCGCGGTCCAGCGCGAGGAAAGTCTCGACGAGGCCAATCGCGAGTTCGCCATCGCCCTGCAAGACCTCTACCGCAATCTGCCCGCCCGGATCGAACGCGAGTTGGCCGCTTCCCGCGACCTGTCGACCGCCGGCACACGCAGCCAACACCTGAGCCAGCTCGATCGCCTGCAGCAAGCCCAACGGCTGGTCCTGCCGGGAGCGGTGCTGTCGGCCGGCGCGGTCTACACGGCAGGCCCAGACTTCTCGGCCGGCCCAGGCCAGGTCGAAATCCCGATTGCCGAGGCCCGGGCCTACGACCTGCTGGCCTGGCATGCCGCCCGAGCCGAGCGCGGGACCGAAGACGTGACCACGAGCGAAGCGGCCTTTCAGCAAAGCGTGGCGAGCAGCTATCGCCGAGCCGCCGAGGCGATTCCTCATCAGCCGCCGCTGACCGCCGGCCGTGCCGAACCGCTGGTGCTTCAGGGTCCCCGGGCTGTTTCGCTGACGTACGATCCGCAAGTCGTCGCCGAATTCCCCCTGCAATTCACGGGCATTTCGGGGACGAAAGGCTGGATCGTCGTCGAGTACGATCCAGCGCTCGTCGAGATCGTGGGCCGTTCGCCCGAGAACGTCTACCGCCATCACGAGCTGGGGGCGACCAATACCGATGAGCTGATCCGCAAAGTGGCCAGGCTCCGTCCGTCGACGACACTCGTCTCCGGGCGAGTCTTGCCGATTCGGCTCCAGGTCACGCGCCTGTCGGCCGGCCTGCACTCGTCGCCCTTGATTGTGCGCGTCGTCACCGAGTCGGAGGTCGCCCGGTTCGATGTGCCGATCGAGCTCCCGCGCCCCGAATCGATTCGCCTCGCCGTGCGGGGGACGGCCGGCACTTCGGCCCCCAGTGCGGACGGCCTCGCGCTCTATCCGTTCCCCAATCGCGCGACCAGCTTCGTCCTGCAACTGGCCAGTGGAACCGGGGCCGAGCGCAACGTCGACATCGAGCTGCGGCCGCTGACCGGTCCGCTCGCTTCCCCCTTGCCGACCGTTACGCTCGCCGCAACCGATGCGGCCCTGCTGCGTAAGACGCTGCAGCTTGGCCTTCCGCTGGCCGCAGTCAAGGGATTGGTCTTGCCGGCCGATGGTTCGCTGCAGGACGTTGTCTTGGCCGAGCCCGCTCCGCCCCCTCCGCCGGCCGCCGCCGAAGGAGCTCCCGCGGGAGCTGCTGGTTCGGGCGGCGCTGCTCCACCCGCGGCGCCCGCCGCTCCTCCTCCGCCGCCGCAAGTCGACCTCGGCCTGCTGCTCGTCATCACCGACACGGCCGACGGGTCGCAAATCTTCAAACGCCTGTCGATCGCTCCGCAGCGGCCACAGCGGTATGTCGTTCCCCGCGTTCGCTACAGCCGGGCTCGCGAGCGGATTGAGATTCAGGTGAGCCCGGTCGACGATTCGTTGCTCCCTGCTGAAGGAGTTCGCCTGTCGGCCGAACTGGCCGAGACGATCGCCCCCGATGCCGAGCGGCAGCTCGCAGCCCTCCTTCGTCCCGGCGAGCCGCCGGCCGAGATGTTCGTCGAGGTTCCGGCGGCGGCGGGTCGCGTCGCGAACCTGCGGATCAGCGTCGATGGCTTCCCGCGGGCGTTCCTCTATCGGGTTCCGTGCACGAGCGACGTGGCCGACGTTCCCGAAGATCTGGAAGTCCTCGCGGTGAATCTGCCGCCGCTGCCCGAGGGAACGATCTATCAGCCGCCGCGCGATAGTCTGCCGGTCACCGTCGAGATCGACGCTCCGGCCGCGGCCCTGACCACGCCCCCCTTGCTCGTCGAAGTGGGCATCGACCGCAATCGCGATCGGGAGCTGGTGGGCGACGAGATCGTCCGGATCACGACCGATCGGCAGGCGAGCGTCACGTGGAGCGGATTGCCCCCCACGGGCGAACTGGTGGTGAACACGGCGGTTGCCGATCACACGGTTCAGGTCCCGGCGCTCGGCCTCGGCAGTGGGCGAGCCAACGTGATCGCGCGGGCCGCGCTTGATGATCGGGTCGCCTGGAGCGCACCGCTCGAAATCGTCTTCGATCGCGACGCCCCGCGGCTGTCGAATCTTGAGCTGCAGCCGGCCGGCCGTGTGGCGATTGGGACCGACATCACGGTCTCGGCCCTGGCCGACGACGACGGTCTGAGCGGGATCGCCCGCCTCGAAGCCCTCGTCGATGTCGACCGCACGGGCCAGTTCGGTCCCGATGCCAAGCCGGTCGCCGGCGGCGCTTTGGAGGATGGCCGCTGGGCCGCAAAAATTCCCACGGCGGGCCTCGCGAGCGGGCCGTACAACGTCCTGCTGCGGGCCGTCGATCGGGCCGGCAACATCAGCAAGACTGCCCGCACGAACGTCCGGCTGATCACGCCCGAAGAAGCCGCCGCCGCCACACTGGCCGCGAGTCTGGCCGATATCACCGGAGTCGTCGTCTATGGCGACGCGCCGCAGGCCGGCATCGAGATGCTCCTGGTCCAAGGCGAAGCTCCGCCCCAGCCCGCCGCCGCGGGAGCTGCGCCCCCCGCCTCGCTCGCCAAAGCGGTGACTGACGCCGAAGGGCGCTTCCGCTTCGAGAAAATCCCGCCGGGCGACTATACCGTGATTGCGAAGGGACTCGTCCGCAACAAGAATCGAACGGCCCAGCAAGTGGTAAAGTTTGCATTGCCGAAGGATCTGGCCGAGTTGAAGCTCGAACTCCCCTAGGGAGTCGCGGGCCATTCCATCTCCATCCGCCCAAACTCCCCTCGCCCGGAGAAACCAGCCATGGCCCAACTCGTCAGCCTGAGTGCGAACATGACCTGCACCTGCGGATCGGCCCCTGCGACGCTCATTGTCGCTCCGCCGACCGTGACGGGCGAAAACAAGCCGGTGGCCAACATCATGGACTACATCCCGATCGCCAACATTCCGCCGTTCGGCACCTGCACGATCCTCACCTCGGCCGCGTTGGGCGTACCAACTCCCTGTGTCCCCGCGGTCGCCGCCCCCTGGGCTCCCGGCTCTCCCACGGTCACGGTCCGCGGCATGCCGGCGCTCAACAGCACCAGCAAGTGCATCTGCACGATCGGCGGCTCGATCTCGATCACCAGCCCCGGCACGACGAAGGAAACCGTCGCCTGAGCTTGCCAACGCTACCCCGATTCGAGCATCACATTGCCATACTGAATCGTGTCTCCCGTCCGGATCAGGCCGACCGCTCCGGGGACTAGCCGTTTGAATTCCAGGTGCGGCAGCGTGACGACCTCGACTCCCGCCAGCCCCGCGGCAAACAGTTCCCGCACGCTGGCTGTGTTCTGGCCGGCGAACTCTTCGGCCATCCAGGCCCGCCCGACGACGAAATTCGGCCGGATCGCCGCCAGCACCTGCAGTACCGTCGGCACGTCGTCGACCAGCGACAAGTCGATCGTTTCGATTCCCGGCCACGACGGGAAACCCCGGTCGGCGATCACCAGCCGATTGGTATGCCGCACGCGGGCGAGGAGCGACAGCACGTGCGGATTGAGAATTCCACGAATCAGCATGATGTCTCCCCAGAAGCGGAGGCGGAGAGCCGCCGCCAGTAAGTCTGTAAAACCAGTAGCCACCGCCAACATCCGCCGCCGCCGTCCCCCCAGCACTCGCGAATTTCCGCCAATTCCCCCTACTCGCCGGGTCCGCTTTGGATGAAGCTAAAGGGCTTCCTGGCTCGGCGCGGCGTTGGCGGCCGCGATAATTCTGATCTTTATGGCCAAGTCCGACAAGAAACCGACACCTACGAAGCCCACCGCCGGCAAGGCCAAGGCGGCCGGCAAAGGCGCGAAGCCTGCGGCGAAGGCCGTCGACCCGCCCGTCCACGTCATCGCTGAAAACCGCAAGGCCCGCTTTCGCTTCGAAATCCTCGAAACGCTCGAGTGCGGCATCGCCCTGGTCGGCAGCGAGGTGAAAAGCCTCCGCGACGGCAAGCTCTCGCTCGACGAGGCGTACGCCCGCGTCAAGGAGGGCGAGGTCTGGCTCGTCGGGGCCGACATCGCCGAATACAAGCAAGCCAGTTTCTGGAACCATCTCCCCAAGCGGCCTCGCAAGCTGCTCCTCAAGAAGGCCGAAGTCCGCAAGTTCGCGAGCCAGGCCCACGACAAGGGACTCACGCTCGTCCCCTTGCGGCTGTACTTCACCACCCGCGGCCTCGCCAAGGTGGAGCTCGGTCTCTGCCGCGGCAAAAAACTGCACGACAAACGCGAAACCCTGAAAAAGGCCGACGCCCAGCGCGACATCGCAAGAGCCATGCGAAGCGTCAGGAAGTGACAAATGACAGTGCCTCTCGTCCCTAACCCCCCAGCCTTAATCCTCAGCCCTAATCCTCAGCCCTAGCCCCTCGCCCATCCCATGTCCCGCCGCATCATCATCCTCACCCAAGGACACACCGAACCCCATGCCGGCAAGACCGCCGCGAGCGTGATCCGCTATCGCGGCCAGGACGTCGTCGCCCTGCTCGACGCCACCCAGGCCGGCAAGACGAGCGGCGAATTGCTCGGCGCCGGCAATGTGCCGATCGTCGCCAGCCTCGACGACTGCCCCGAGGCCAACACGCTCCTCCTCGGCATCGCGCCCCCCGGCGGCAAGATTCCCGCCCCCTGGCGAGCGATCATTCTCGACGCAATTCAGCGCCGCAAGATGGACGTCATCAGCGGCCTGCACGACTTTGTCAGCGACGATCCGGAGTTTGCCGCCGCCGCGAAGACTGCCGGCGTCACCATTCAAGACGTTCGCAAGAACACGGAAAAGACAATCGCCCGCCGCCAGGGACTCTCGCCCGATTGCCTCCGCGTGCACACCGTCGGCCACGACTGCTCGATCGGCAAGATGGTCGTCTCGATCGAGATCACGAACGGACTCAAGAGCCGCGGCCTCGACGCCAAGTTTATCGCCACCGGCCAGACCGGCATCATGGTCGAAGGGGACGGCTTGCCGATCGATTGCGTCGTCGCCGACTTCGTCAGCGGAGCCGCCGAAAAACTCATCCTGCAGAATCAACATCACCAGATCGTCCTCGTCGAAGGGCAAGGGAGCCTCGTCCATCCGTCGTACTCCGGCGTCACGCTCGGCCTCCTCCACGGCTGTGCCCCGCACGCCCTTGTGCTCTGCTACGAGATCGGCCGCGACCGGGTGACCGGCGTCGAAAGCGTGGTCATCCCGCCGCTCGCCGAGATCAAGCGAATCTATGAAGTGATGAGCAACGTCCATCAGCCGTGCAAAATCGTGGGGATCGGAATCAACAGCCGGCGTGTCTCCGCTGCCGACGCGGCCGCCGAGCGGGCGCGGGTCAAGGCTGAGTTCGGCCTCCCGGCCTGCGACGTCTTCCGCGACGGCCCCGACGAACTGGTCGACGCAGTCCAGGCGTTCTACGAGTCCGGCGAGTGGAAACAGCGTTGAGTGAGGAAGGTAGCGCAGATCAAAAAAGGCAGAGGCCAGAGATCAGAGGCCGGAAGTCGGAGATCGGAAGTCCGAGGCCGAATACCGGTTAACCCCGGCCCCCAGGCCGGCAGTCGGATGTCGGAGGCGCAGCCACCGACGACAAAGGTCCTGCACGTACTCCTCTTCCGACGCGCGCTTCTAATCGCTCCGGCTCACCTCCTTTCTCTCCCCGCCGCGCCCGACATTCGCCTGGCCCTGGGCTGCAACATTCCTCCTCTCCACCGCTGCCCGCCGCTCTGCTTCGGCAGCCCGGCGTGCTTCGTCTTCCTGCCTCCTCCGCTCGCGGCCTCTCTCCCGCCGCTCGGCAAATCGCTGCTCCCGCCGATTCCGCGGCGGTCTCTCGCGCCGCCGCAAAGTGGGTTGCTCAGGCCCTGAGCAACCAGCCCCGCGCGAGGACGCTGATTCCTGCTCCACAGCCGAATGCCGAGCGGCACCTTGCTCCGCCCCGCGCGATCGCGCCGTCTCCGCTGCAGCGTCTTCACGCGCGACAACCTCCGCGCGCTGCCCCGGCCCTGACGGCGTCAGGGGCCTACTTTCCAGCGGCGGCAGCCCACGCTCGCCCCTCTCCGCCGCCCCAGCGGTAATGTTGTCAGTCGTCCGTTGGGTTCGTTGATCGAAGGCGAGCGTTTCCCCCGTCGGCGCTGCTGACGCCTGCCGGTCCTACTCCTCCGATTGCTCACACTCCCGCCTCCCAATCCGGCCCTCCTCCCCGCTCCTACCCAAAGCCGTGAGAACTCGCCGCATTCCACAGCGCTGCCTCCCCGGCGGCTGCGAGTCTGCCGAAAGTCGTTGGCCCAATTGACTTTGCGAGCCCCTTTCGGGTGGCAGTTGCCCGCTGCGGGGGTTCGGCGTATGGTTGTCCTGGCTCTGGGCTAGCGCGGGCTTTACAAGGCGGGCGGAATCGTCAAAATGACGGTTTCGCATGATGCGGGTGTAGCTCAGTTGGTAGAGCGCCACCTTGCCAAGGTGGCTGTCGTGGGTTCGAGTCCCATCACCCGCTCTTCGCGTCGTCGTCGCCGATGCCGCGCGGCCTTCTCTGAAAGCCGCGCTGGTAAAGGCGTCGGCAAGGCCAGGAATTTGACGATTTTTCGCTTTTAACCCGAAGTCCTGGCAGACTGCCGGTACTTCGGGTTACTTGTTGACGCGTTACTTATTGACGGGCAACCAACGCCGGGCGGCCGACAGCCGCCGGGCGTCTCCTGTAGGCGGCACCAGAGAAGACTGACTGCCGAGGAAACGAGGACTCTCGCCATGACCACGCAAACCGAAGATACCACTCCCGCCGTCGCCGACGAGCAGCAGCCGGAAAAGCCCAAGCTGCAGATGGAGATCAAGATCGATAAGCCATCGGCTTGCGAGCGGCATGTGACCGTGTCGATTGCCCGCGAGGATGTCGAGCGGTACCTGCAGGAAGCGTTCGACGAGCTGGTTCCCAAGGCGGAGGTTCCCGGCTTTCGCGCCGGCCGCGCGCCGCGGAAGCTCGTGCAGGCCCGCTTCAAGGAACAGATCGCCGATCAGGTCAAGGGCAAGCTGCTGATGGACAGCCTGTCGCAAATGGGCGACGACCAGGAGTTTTCGGCGATCAGCGAGCCCGATTTCGATTTTGAAACGATCCAAATGCCGGACGACGGTCCGATGCATTTCGAGTTCGATATTGAAGTCCGTCCGGAGTTCGACCTGCCCGAGTGGAAGGGGATGCAGCTCGAGCGGCCGATCGAAGAATACACCGACGAGAAAGTCCGCACCCACCTCGAGAAGCTCCTGGCCCGCTACGCCACGATCGAAGATTACGAGGGTCCGATCGCGGCCGGCCACTTTGCGACCGTGACGCTGCGAGCGATCCACAACGGCGAGCAGATTTCGCAGCTCACCGAGGAGACGATCGAAGTCAAGCCGGTTCTCAGCTTTGCCGACGCCAAGCTCGAAGGCTTTGACCAGCTGCTGATTGGTAAAAAGCCGGGGGACAAGGTCGAAACGCAGGTCACGATTTCGGCCGAGGCCGAGAACGAAGCCCTCCGCGGCCAGGAAATCACGCTGTCCATCGAGATCGCAGCCGTCGAGCAGCGGAAACTGCCGGAGCTGACGCCGGCCTTCCTCGAAAAAATCGGCGGTTTCCAGAGCGAAGACGAGCTGTTGGCCGAGGTCCGCAAGGAGCTCGAGAAGCAGCTCAAGTTTCACCAGCAGCGCCGCGTCCGACAGCAGATCACCGGGCTGCTCACGGTCGCCGCCAATTGGGAACTTCCCAAGGATATGCTCCGCCGGCAGGCCTCGCGCGAGTACGACCGCATGGTCATGGAACTGCAATCGAGCGGCTTTACCGATTCGATGATTCAGTCGTACATGAATGAAATTCGCCAGAACGTGCTGGCCAGTACGGCCCGCTCGCTCAAGGAACACTTCATTCTCGAGCGGATCGCCGAAGATCAAAAGATCGAAGCGGAGCCCGACGATTACGATCGCGAGGTCGAGCTGATTGCCGATCAAGCAGACGAATCGCCGCGGCGGGTGCGGGCGCGTCTCGAAAAACGCGGCTTGATGGATACCCTGCGGAATCAGATTATCGAACGCAAAGTGATCGAGCTGATCCAGTCGCAGGCGCAGTTCAAGGACGTCCCGCACAAGCCGACCGCCGACGAGACCGTCGCCGTGAACTATTCGCTGGCCGGGGCGGGAACCGCGGAACTGCCCGAAGCCAAGTTTAGCGAAGCGGTGGCCCAGCCGGGTTCGCCGAAGCTGCCCGACGATAAGTCGTAGGGACTGCCTGGCGATTGCTGGCGATCGGCGGCGCAGGGCCGCTGATCGCGCGCAGTGTCTGCGCGCCGGTGATCTGCCCTGTATTGGCGGTGCAGCAGGCGGCTCGCCCGAACTGGTCTGGCCTGCCAGCGATGATGGGTGAATAATACCCTTGCTTGGCGGCGAGTTGATTCGCGGCGGGCGGCGAGCTCGCTCTGTCCGACTCTGGGGTTTCGCCTGTCCAGAGTCGATCGCCCCCCGGCGCGCCGTTCGTATGATCGGCACACGCTGCCGGTAACCCGGCAACAAGCCTGTGCTTCACGTGTCTGTGCTTCCCCGTCTGAGCTTCGAGGTGCAGCAGGAGCGGCTCCTGCCT
>JALORD010000457.1 GCA_025459145.1 Pirellulaceae bacterium
ATCGAAGTCGACCGCTATCAGCTCTACACGGTGAACGATCCGGACGATCTATTGCATCGCGAACCGCTCGTCGGCTGGTTCCGCGCCCGGGCCGCAACACCGGAGCAGGCGTTTACCTTTTCGCTCGCCAACGTGCATACCGATCCCGACGAAGTCGACCGGGAACTGGACGTGCTCGACGATGTGTTTTTCGTTGTTCGCGATGACCAGCGCCGCGAGGATGACGTGATCCTGCTCGGCGACTTCAACGTCAACGACAAGAACCTGCGGCAGCTCGGGCAGATCGACGGACTGACCTGGATCGTCACGGGCAACACGCCGACCAACACGCGGGGCACGGCGCAGTACGACAACATCTTCTTCCACCGGACCGCCACACCTGAATTTACGGGCCGGGGGGGCGTACTCGACTTCATGCGGGACTTCAATCTGAGTCTCGACCAGGCGCTGCAAGTCTCCGATCATTTGCCGGTCTGGGCCGAGTTCAGCGTCTACGAAGGGGGCCGCGCCGGGCCGATTGCCACGCGCGCCGAGACGTTTCCGACGAAGTAGCGCGTCGCAGCGCGGGCCAGCCCTGTCAGGCCGTGGCCGGGCGGGTATCTTGAGGGAACACGCCAGCAGCGCGGGCACGCACCTCGCGCTGCTGCACCCTGACCCGCGCCGAGGAACACGCACGATGTCGCTCGCACTGGCTCTCGGGCAGATTGAATTCGCCCGCAAGTACACGCTCTCGATCCTGGACGAAATCGACGCCAGCCACTGGTTCACCATGCCCGCCGGAACGCCGACACACGTCGCCTGGCAGGTGGGACATCTGGCGATGGCGCAGTACGGTTTATGCCTCTATCGCCAGCGCGGCCGGCAGGAGGTCGACCTCGAGCTCATGTCGAGCAGCTTTCGCAAGCTGTTCAGCAAGGGGAGCGTTCCCGAGGCCGACCCGGCGGCCTACCCGGCTCCCGAAGAAATTCGGGCCACGTTCGACCGCGTTTACGCTCAGGTGATGAAAGAGGCCCCGGCGTTCACGCCCGAGCAACTTGCCGAGCCGGTGGACATGCCCTACTGCGCTTATCCTAACAAGCTCGGCTCGCTGCTCATGGCCTCGCACCACGAGATGCTGCACGCGGGACAACTGGGACTCTTGCGGCGAATGTTCGGCAACCAGCCGATCCGGTAGCGGGAAATTGCCCGCGTCTCTCGCGTACACAAACGCGAAAGGGGCAGTCACGCTCGCGCGTGGTCTGCCCCAAGGTGCGTGGTCCGGACCTCGTCGGAAATTCTCGTCCGGCGAGGGCCGTCGGCACACGGCTATTCGCCAGCCGTGTCTTCTTCAGCTGCAATGGCGAAGACGTGGTCGTTGTTGGCGATGTACAAGACTCCATTGGCCACGATCGGCGTGCAGTATACCGCGTTGCCCATGTTCACTTCGCTGTAGAAGGGCTCGGGGTTGTCCTCGTCCCCCTTCATGGCGACCTTGGGATCGGCCGACATCTTGAAGACGGCAATGTCGCCGTCCTCGTCGCCGACGTACACCTTGTCTTCGACGATCATGGCCGAGCCCCAAGCGGCGGCCAGCATGTCGTAGGTCCAGTGGACCTTGCCGGTCTGGGCGTCAACGCAGTGGAACAGTCCGCTGAAGTCGGGCACGAAGAGCAGGTCGTCCTTGATCACGACCGTGCTGATCGAGCGGTGGAACTGCTCGTCGAACTCGATTTCGCCATCTCCGTTCTTGTCGTTCGTGGTGTACTTCCAGACGACGGCCGAATTCGGATTCGGCACGGCCAGGTCCCCATCGGCCTCGACGACCGCCTGCACCCGTTTCACCGGAATGGGCTTCTTCGGATCCTCGCGGTTTACGGCCAAGAACTCGCTGATGTCGCCCCGCTTCGTAGGGTCGATGCACCAGAGGATTCCGTCTCCTTCGCCGTGCTCGGGGTCTTGTCCCGTGCAGAAGTAGACTTTGTTGTCATAGACCACAGGCGTGCTGATCACGTCGTTCCGCGTGCCGCGGCCGCCGAGTTCCAGAATGGCGTCCTTCGGGTTGGCGTCAAACTTCCACAGCAGCTCCGGCTTGCCGTCTTTTCCCTTGTCGGCCCGGAAGCTGTACACCCAGGCGTCGCCGCCGGCGAAGATCACCTGCGGCACGCCGTCGATCGTGGCAACAGTGGGACTCGACCATTGTCCGTGCAAGACGTTGCGGCCCGGCGTACTGTCGGTCCAGTAAACTTCGCCGGAATTCTTGTCCATCGCAATGAAGCTGGGAGCATCCGGCGCGGGAATCACCAGGTGCGAGTCGTCGACGCCATTGCTCGTATTGACGAACAGAATGTCGCCGAGCGCCGTCACCGAGCAGCTGCACATGTTGTGCTGCGAGGTGCCCAGCTTGTCCATCATGTTGTAGACCCAGAGCACGTCGGCCTCTTCCTTGTCGTCGACGGTGACGATCTTGAAGCCGGACAAATTGGGTCCGCGCAGTTCGAGGTACATGTCGCGGTCTGCGCCGTTGACTTTCGCCTGAAACGTCCACTTCTTCAGCGGCGCGGGGACTTCGGCTTTGGCTACCGCGATGTCTCCCTCGGGGAGCGGCATGCCCGCTTTGTCGAAGGCCGTCCGCACATCGGCCGGAATCTTGCCGGCGTCGAGGTCTGCCACATAGCCGCCGACCTTGTCGTCGGCCGGGTCATCTGCCCGCCGCAAGTCAAACAGGCGGGCCGGCTCGGCCGAAGCGGGCAGCCCGTCGTCCTTGCCGTCGTGAAAACCGTTGATATCCAAGCAGCGGACTTCGCCCCGGCTGGTCACAAACCACAGCCGTTCCCCTTCCACGAGCGGCGAGCAGCAGATCCCCTGCAGCGGCCAGTCGTGAACCCGACCAGTCGGCAACTTTTCGCTCGAATGCTGCCAAAGGAACTTGCCGTCCTTCTCGTCAAAGCACAGGAAGACGCCCAGATCGATGTCAGACGGATAGCGTTTCAGATAACCGCCGCTATTGTTCGTGCCGACGAAGACCTTGCCGCCTGCGACGACCGTGTTGCCATAGGTCTGGCTGCCCAGGTTGGCTACCCATTTGATGTTCTTGGCCTCGTCGCGATTCCATGCGCCGGTCCGGCGATCGAACTCACCAGGCGCCCACTCGCCGACAATATTCTTTCCGATCGGTGTGTTGTTGCGAAGTGAAGTGCCGCCCCACATCGTCCAGTCGCCCGGCTTAATTTGCGGATTGGCGGGAGCGTCCGCCGCCGCGGCGGCTGTCGAAACGGGTTCGGTCGCTTTTGCAGGCTCCGCGGCGGCTGTGGGCTCGGCCGGAGCAGGCTCAGTGGCCGGAGCCGGTTCAGAAGCGGCGGGTTCGGCAGGGGCGGGCTCGGTCGGGGCTGGTTCCGTCGCAGCCGGCTCAGTAGGCGGCGCTGGTTCGGTAAGCGACGCGGGCTCCGTCGCGGCTGGCGCGGCATCGTCGGTTGACAAGCTGTCGCCCGATGGCTCGTCCGCCGACGGCGAATCGGGAACGGGGGCACTACTACCTGCCGGCGGAGCGGGAGGCTGGCAGCCCGGCAACAGCGTGGAAGCTACCATTCCGGTTACTAGCGCGGCCAGAATGGCCGCCATGGCTTTCGAAGCATGCATGCTGTGGTGACTCCGAGAATCGGGCCTCCGCCGGGCTGTGGATCGATCTGCGGCGGAATGTGTTTGTGGGATCGCTGGCGGACCTCCAAGGAGGAATCCGCTTCCATCTGTACTCCGGCGGGATGAGCGAGGTTCAGCCCCGAACTGCCCAAATCGGAGGTCGACGATTTAATTGGATGAATTGGAAGTGACGATCACGTTGTCGATAAAGACTTCGGCGTTGGTCGAATCACCCGTCAAACCGGGCGAACCTTGGGTGTTGGGAATTGGGTCGACGAGTTCGATCGTCCAGGCCTCCGGTTCCGACTCGTCCCGCTTCCAGACCTTTCCCTGAAGTTGCGCTTTGCCGTCGACATTGGCGGCCCGCAATTTCAGGGTGTACCAGATATTGGGTTCCGGATCGAACTCAATTTCCTTGAACGATCGCTTGTCGTGCGAACCCCAGCTGTATAGTTTCAGCCAGCGGTTCTCGCCCGAGATCTCCAGCGTGTACCCCTGCGCGACGATGCCCGCCGTAGGAAGCTTGCCGTTGGCGGCGGCCGACATCTTGATGTCGGCCTGCATCGTGTAGTCCGACAGGTCGCTATGGCCGAGCGAGCCGCGGCTCTTGGTTCCTTTGGGAATCGTCGTAATCTTGGCCAGCACCGTGTTGCCGTCGACCTTCCGCGCCACATGGCGATAGCGAATACCGACCCAGGGGAGCGGCGCATCGGTGAGACCTTCGA
>JALORD010000458.1 GCA_025459145.1 Pirellulaceae bacterium
TTAGTTCCCGAAGCGAGCGGAGCAGGTACTGTTTGACGCGGGCGGCGATTTGGTGGTGGTCGCGGTGGGCGCCGCCGAGGGGTTCTTCGATGACGTGGTCGACGACTCCAAGGCGCAGGAGGTCTTTTGACGTGAACTTAAGCGCCGTGGCGGCTCGTTCGGCGTATTGGTGGCTCTTCCAGAGGATGCCGGCGCACCCTTCGGGGCTGATGACCGAGTAGTACGAGAACTCGAGCACCGCGACGCGGTCGCCGACGCCGATCCCCAGGGCTCCGCCGCTGCCGCCTTCGCCAATGACGATGCAGATGACCGGCGTCTTCAGCCGGGACATTTCGTACATGTTTTCGGCGATCGCCTGCGACTGGCCGCGCTCTTCGGCACCGATCCCCGGATAGGCGCCGGGCGTATCGATCAGGCAGATGACCGGCAGGCCGTACTTTTCGGCCATCCGCATCTTGAGGATCGCCTTGCGGTAGCCCTCGGGGTGGGCACAGCCGAAGTAGCAGGCGGTGCGCTCTTTGTAGGTGCGGCCTTTCTGATGGCCGACGACGAGCACCTTGTGGTTGTCGAGCCGGGCCCAGCCGGTGAGGATCGCCCGGTCGTCGCCGAACCGCCGGTCGCCATGCAGCTCGACGAATTCTTCGAACACCAGCGACAGGTAGTCCGATGTGTAGGGGCGATCTTTGTGGCGGGCGACCTGGACGGTTTGCCACGGCGTGAGGTTGGCGTAGATCTCGCGCGTCGTCTCGGCGATCTGCCGCTTGAGCTGGCGCAGCTCTTCCTCGATGGCGAGCGCGTGCTCGGGATGGCTCAACGCCTGGGCGAGCGACTGTTCGAGCGCGCGGCGGCGGGCCTCGAGTTCCAGGATCGGCTGTTCGAAATCGAGACCGGGGGCCGACGTGCCGGCGGCGCTGGTTTCGGGCTTGGCGGCAGGGGGATTGCCGGCGGCGCTGCTGGCGGCAGGTAGACTTCCGTTCGACATCAAACCATTCCCCGTAAATATGCGAAACTGATAGAACGCCTGGTTCAACCCTGGCGACCTCACGAAACTCCACCGCGGCAGGCTGGGCCGCGGCTAACTCAGCAGCTCGGTCATGGGGTCGTCCGGCGGCGTCATATCGGCCGGCGGCTTCGGCAAGACCTTAAAAACACGGACATTGCGAAACGCTTTCAGAAACTCCCACATGCTGGCCGGCCGATCCTCGGCCTTCTTCGCCATCATTTTGCGAATCAGCTCGGTGAATTCCGGCGTGACGTTGCTGTTTTGGACGAGCGCCGAGGGAACCGGCGCCGAGAGATGCTTGTTCAGCAGTTCGTCGGCCGTGGTACCCGTGAACGGCGGTTTGCCGGTCATCAGCTCGTATAGCACGCAGCCGAAGGAATACAGATCGGCCCGCGGGTCGAGGTTCTTGCCCCGAATCTGCTCGGGCGACATGTAGCTCCGCGTCCCCATGATCTTGTTGCCGCCGAACGAGAACATCGCCGCGAGGCCCGACTTCTGCCGCACGGAAATGGCGAAGTCGATGAGCTTCACGGTCCCGGTGTTGCTGACCAGGAAATTGTCGGGCTTCACGTCGCGATGGATCCAGCCCTGCTCGTGCATGGCGAACAGCCCCTCGGCTCCCTGCTCGATGATCTTCAGCGAGAGGTGGGCGATCTTTTCCGGCGCCCGGAGCCAGAGCTTCAGGTTCGGATGCTCGAAGTACTCCATCACCAGATACGGGACTTCCGATTCGACAGAGAACTCGAAAATCTTGATGATGTTCTTGTGCTTGAGCGACTTGCCGCATTCGAATTCGTTCTTGAACCAGGCGATTTCTTCTCGGTTCTTACGCAGGTCGGGGCGCAGCACCTTGAGGACGTACCGCGTCGTCTCGTCGGTCTTGGCCGCTTCCCACACCTGGCACGTGTGGCCGACGCGGATCAGCCGCACGAGGCGGTAAGAACCCAGAAAGTCGCGTGGTCGAGTCACGGTGTTGCTAGACGCTGTGCTAGGAAGAAGTTGCTGGGAAGAAGTTGTTACGAATTCGCCTGGGAACGAGGAAACCGCCCGACGGGCCGCCGGCCTACTCTATTCTACGCAGCCGGGAGGGTTAGTCTAAACAGCGCCGCCCCCAGGGGAAAGGGCGAAGTGGGGCGAGGGGCTGCAGTCAACAGGGGCGAACGGGCGAGGGGCGAGCGGTTCCCCGCGGCATTGCCCGCTTCACGCCAGCAGCCGCGCGTACAGCTCGCGAATCCGGCGAGTCATCGTTTCGTGCCGGAATTGGTCGGCGAAGCGGCGCTGGCCCTCGCTTCCCAGGCGATCGCGGAGTGCCGCGTCGGACGCGAGTTTGGCCAGCGGCTCTACCAAATCTTCCCAGCGGCCGGAGCGGACCAGGTAGCCGGTCGCGTCGTCGATGCAGACTTCGCGGGCGCCATCGACGTCGTAGCTCACCACCGGCTTGCCGGCGAGCAAGGCCTGCGGCAGCGCGCGGGCCAGTCCTTCCCGCCGGCTGGCGTGAACGAGGATGTCCATCGCGCCGATCAGCGTGGGGATGCGATCCGGCGGGACGAGACCGGTGAAGCGAAAGCGATTGGTGAGTCCCGCCGCGTCGATTTGCGCTTGCAGCGAGTCGCGGAGGATGCCGTCGCCGACGAGCAGGAAGCGGATGTGCGGATTCGTGGCCAGCTGGCGGGCCGCGGCGACGATATCCTCGTGTCCCTTGAGATGAAACAGCCGGGCGATCTTGCCGATGACGACGTCGCTGGGCGCGAAACCCAGTTCGCGGCGTGTGGCGTCGCGCGACTGGCTGGCGGCGAGGAACGGCTCGACCCGCATGCCGCTGTAGATCGTCGTGAACTTCTCGCGCGGGGCGACGCGGGCCGCCACCATCAGGTCGGTCATTGCGTCGGCCACGCTGATCAGATGGTGGCAACGGCTGGCAGCGTAGCGTTCGCACCACTGGTAGAACGTCCGCCGCGGCCACGGGTCGTACGGGCCGAACGGCGCGCCGTGGACCGTATGCACAATCGCCGGCACGCGGAGCGACCAGGCGGCGAGCCGGCCGAGAATGCCGGCCTTCGC
Source organism: Pirellulaceae bacterium (assembly GCA_025459145.1). Taxonomy (GTDB): domain Bacteria; phylum Planctomycetota; class Planctomycetia; order Pirellulales; family Pirellulaceae; genus CAYLLN01. The sequence goes on from JALORD010000458.1 coordinate 3,065, forward strand.
GCTGTGGGTGTGGACGACGTCGGGCCGAAATGCCCGCAGGATTCTTTTGAGATCGCCGAGCGCTCTTAGATCGGCACCCGGACGGATCGCGCGGAGGAGCGACGGTGTCGTCACCACAGGCAGGACGACTTGCTGGCCAAGATGGTCCAGCGTCAGCCGCCGGACCGGGAAGCCGCCGATCTCGGTGGCGCTATCGCTCTTTGGTTCTCGGCTGTCCCCCTCCCCTGCCCCGCCCTGTTCAGCCCCGGGCTCGATCTCGCGTGCTCCCGCCTGCGCGAACAGTTCTCCTTCAGGCCCGAGCGATGGCCCGGTCACCAGCAGCACCTCGTCGCCGTGCGTTGCAATCAGGTCGAGGCAGTTGAGCAGCGTGTTCTCTTGCGCTCCGCCGACGATCATGCGGGTGATGAGGTGGGCGATGCGCATGCGAGAAAGCCGAAAGCGGAGAGCAGAGGTCGGTGGTCAGAGATCGGAGGCCAGAGATCGGAGTTTTGCGTGTAGTTGAGGCGGCTATTCCAGGACGGATTCTTCCGTGGAATCCAAAAGCGGCAATTCCGATTCCACAATCTCGGGGTACTCGACCCACAGGAGGAAGAGCCCTTGCGGTGGGGCGGTCATACCGGCTCTTGTGCGGTCTTTCATCGCCAGCACGTCGGCGGGCCAGCCGGGGGGCTCCTTCCCCTTCCCCACTGCCACGAGCGTTCCCGCGAAGTTCCGGACCATGTTATAGAGGAATCCGTCCGCTTCGACTTCGATCACGACCCGGTCGGTTCGCGGCCCGGCGACTCGCTCGACCGACAGGTCGTACACCGTGCGAATGCTCGTCAGCCGGGGCGAGCCGGCGGTTTCGTAGCTCGTAAAGTCGTGCGTCCCCACGAGCGGGGCGGCGGCAGCCTGCATCGCGGCGACGTCGAGCCGCTGGTAGACGTGCCAGACGTACTTGCGGTCGAAAATGTCCATCACGCGGCCATCTTCGATCACATAGCGATACCGCTTGCGGACGGCATCGCGGAGGGCGTGGAACGACGGCGCGGCTTCGGCCACTTCGAAGACAAACAGGTCTTCGGGCAGTTCGGCGTTCAGCGCCTTCGTAAGCGTCGGCCCGTCGAGCTTCGTCTCCGACTGAAAGCTGACGACCTGCCCCAAGGCATGCACGCCGGCATCGGTCCGGCCGCTGGCGATGCATTTGCTCCTGGCGCGGGTGATCCGTTCGATCGCCGCTTCCAGTTCCCCTTGCACCGTCCGCGCCGCCGGCTGCCGCTGCCACCCGGCAAAGGC
>JALORD010000079.1 GCA_025459145.1 Pirellulaceae bacterium
TCTGCCTGGCGGTGGCGGTCGTGAACCTGCCGCCGCGGGAGAGCGCCAGCCGCAAGCCGTGATGCGGACGGCCGTGGCTTTTTCGCGATCGAACAAGCACGAAGCACGAAATCCGAAACAAGCCCCCATGTTTGAATGAACGAAGGGACAGTCCTGCGGCATTTTCCTGGCCTTGTCAGTTGAAGTGTGAAATTGTTTCGTGCTTCGGATTTCGTGCTTGGCTCCACCTAACCATACCGTTGATTCGCCGCTCCCCGCTGCACCATGAAAACTCTGCTCCTCCTGCGCCACGCCAAGTCGAGTTGGAAAGACACCGACCTCGACGATCACGATCGCCCCCTGAACAAGCGCGGCAAACGCGATGCTCCGCGAATGGGGCAGCTCTGAAAGACGAAAACCTGATTCCCGATCACATCGTCGTCTCGTCCGCCAAACGCGCCCGCAAGTCGGCCGAGCACGTCATCCACGAAAGCGGCTTTCGGGGCGAGACCCGCATCACCGGCGAACTCTACGCCGCCAGCGGCCGGCAGCTCGCCGATTTCGTGGCGCAGCTCCCGGATCAGTTCGAGCGCATCCTCTTGATCGGTCACAATCCGGGACTCGAAGAACTGCTCGAAGGTCTCACCGGACAATGCGCCCCGCTGACAACAGCCGCCCTGGCTTGGCTCGAGCTGCCGGTCGATTCCTGGCGAAACGTCGCGGACGGCCCGCGGGCGCGTCTCGTCAAACTCTGGCAGCCGCGGGAATTGGAGTAGTCCCCCAACATCGGTAGCATGGAGGGCAGGCCAAAACCCCCTATTCTCACCGGGAGAATTTCGATGACGCGGCATGTTGTCGTCTGGAGCTGGCTGACGTGCGCAACGGTCCTGTCGCTTTCGGCCGTCTGCGGGGCCCAGCACGCGGAAGCCAAGCCGACCAAAGAGCACGAACTGCTCCGCCAGTTTGTAGGCGAGTGGACGGCTGTTGCCGAAGCGACCCCCGCCCCGGGACAGCCGGCGATCCGGGCCGAAGGGACCGAATCGGCCAAAATGATCGGCGGCTTCTGGTATGTCAGCCAGGGTGAAGCCACGATGTTGGGGACGCCGGTCACGAGCATGCTCTCGATCGGCTACGACCCCGCGGCGAAGCAGTACATCGGGACATTTCTCTGTTCGGCCGACAGCACGCTCTGGAAGTACACGGGCCAGATGGACGAGGCCGGCAAAAAGCTGACGCTCGAAGCCGAGGGCCCCTCGGTCGTCGACCCGGCGACGATGGCCAAGTATCGCGAGACGCTCGAACTCAAGTCGCCCGACCACAAGGTCTTCACGTCGTACATCCAAGGGGCCGACGGCGAATGGACGAAGATCGTTAGCGTCGAGTACAAGCGGAAGTCGTAGCGTAGGACGATGCCGTGCATCGTCTTTTGCAGACCACAGCACGAGCGCGGCATCGCTGTAGAACGGGTCTCCAGACCCGTTCAATCGGTAGGGCGCGGCGAGCGGGCGTTTGGTGGGCGGCCTTATTCGCACGGACCGGGAGGTCCGTACTACGAGTGGGGACCCTCTTTCGCTGCCGGCCGGCAATTACACTGAAGTCGGGCGGTTTCCCCGCCGCTGGCCCGCCGACTTCACCCGCGAACCTCGATGCCCCGTCCGAGTAAATGGCTGACCGATGTCAGTGCCGAGGCGCCTGTCGAAGAGGCGGCCCGCGCGGCCCTTGCGCCCCGCCTGTCGGCGGTCCGCAAGCTCCTCCAAGCTGCCGCCCAGACGGCGAGCGATCCGGAGGACAACGTCGAGGCAGTGCATCAGCTCCGCATCTGGACGCGGCGGGCCGGCGCGGCACTCCGCTTGTTCGACGAAGCCCTGCCGCCGAAACAGGCCCGGTGGTTTCGCCGCCGCCTGCGGAAGATTCGCCGTCAGGCGGGGATGGCTCGCGACAGCGACGTCCTCGGCTCACAACTGACCGCCCACGCCATCGAAGGAACCGAGTTGGCCGCCGTGCACTTGCGGAAAGCACGCCGCCAGAGCGAACATCGGCTGCTCGGCCTCTACCGCAAGCTCGTCGAAAGCGGCCGCTGGAAGCGCCGCCAGCAGCGACTCCTCCGCAAGCTGACAAAACGGCAAGAGGCGAGTGAGAAAAACGCTTCGCGGCCCCCGTTCGGACCCTGGTGCCGGGCCGAACTGGCGCAAGTCTATGAAAATTTCGCGACGGCTGCGGGCCAGTCGCTCCGCCGCCGCGACAATCTGCACGTCCTGAGGCGCGACAAGCTGCACGCCCTGCGGATCGCCGGCAAGCGGCTGCGCTATGCCCTGGAACTCGCGCCGGCGGCCCTGCCGACCAAGGTCCACAAAAGCCTGTGCCAGGAGCTTTCCGATCTGCAGGAGCGACTGGGGAAAGTGTGCGACCAATTGGCCACGTTGGCACACGTCAAAGAGTGGCTCGCAGAAACCCACGAGGCGGCCACGCGGCGAACGCTCCGCGATTGGCAGACAGCCGCCCAGCGCGAGCTCGCGGCCGAAGAGCGCCGGTTCGCCCGCTGGTGGACCGACGCCCGTCGCTCGCGCCTGGCCGCGCGGTGGCAAAAGGGACTTAGCGCGAGCAGTCGCCGCAAAACCGATTGAGCGCCGTCGACAGGACCGCCAGCCGCTGCCCAGGTCCTGCGCTCTTCCGTTAAACTCAAGCCGGCGGGCGGGAGGTCTCATGTCTCCACCCGCCGCGGCACGTCAGCTACCACGCACGCTTCTTACCAACCTGATGAACGCAACTGACGAAAAACCGGCGGACCTCGGCTATCGCTGGCCCGCAGAGTGGGAGCCGCAGGCTTCGGTTTGGCTCTCCTGGCCGCGGAATCCGGCGACCTGGCCCGGCCACTTCGAGCCGGTGCCGGGCGAGTTTGCGCAGTTTGTCGGCATGGTGGCCGATTATCAGCCGGTAAACATTCTGGCGGGGGGCGCGGAGGTGATAGCGCAAGCCCGCGCCCTCGTCGGCCACTTGCCGAACGTCACGCTGCACGACATCCCGACGAACGACGCCTGGTGCCGCGATCATGGGCCGACGTTTCTGCAAAGAGAACAGGGGACGGGGCACGGGGGACAGGGAGCGGGCGGAGATCGGAAGTCGGAAGTCGGAAGTCAGCCCTCGCCTCTCGCTCCTGCCTTGATCGACTGGCAATACAACGCCTGGGGAGGCAAGTATCCCCCGTTTGATCTCGACAACCAGGTGCCGCGGCGGATTGCCGAGCTGCAAGGCCGCCGCGTCTTTGCCCCGGGAATCATCCTCGAAGGAGGGGCGATCGAGGGGAACGGCCGCGGGACGATCCTCACGACCGAGTCGTGTTTGCTGAACCCTAACCGCAACCCGCAACTCGATCGCGCGGGCGTCGAACAGTATCTGCGCGACTATCTTGGCGCGAGAAAAATCCTCTGGCTCGCTGGCGGCGAAATCGCCGGCGACGATACCGACGGCCACATCGATCAGATCGCCCGTTTTGTCGGGCCGCGGACGGTCGTCTGTTCGCTGTGCGACGATCCGGCCGACGACAACTACGGTCCCACGCAGCAGAACTTTGTGGAACTACAGGCGATGACCGACCAGGATGGTGAGCCGCTCGAAGTGATCCCGCTCCGTTTGCCCGGGCCGCTCTTCTGCGACGATCAACGGCTGCCGGCCGGCTATGCCAACTTCCTGATCATCAACGGTGCGGTAATCGTGCCGCAGTTCGGGGACGCGGCTGACGACGAAGCGCTGCGGACGCTCGCCCCGCTGTTTCCCGACCGCGACGTCCGCGGCTGTCCCTCGCGCAATCTCATCTGGGGCCTCGGTTCGTTCCATTGCCTGTCGCAGCAGGAGCCGCTGCCGTAGTGGGTCATGTACCGTCGCTGTGATTCCTCCCCTGATCCCTTGCCCCTGTCCCCTCTGATCCCTTGCTCACCACCCACGAAATCGCGATCCGCGTTCGGTATCAGGAAACCGACGCGCAGGGCATCGTCCACCACGCGAACTACCTGACCTGGTTCGAGCAGGGACGGGTCGAGCTGTTGCGGGCGGCGGGACTGAGCTATCGCGCGCTGGAAGAGGCCGGCGTGATCCTCGTCGTGGCTGAGGCCCATGTCCGCTACTACGCGCCGGCCCGGTTCGACGACGAACTCCGGCTGGTCACGACCACCGTCCGGGCCAAGGGGGCGCGGATCGAACATCGTTACGAGTTGTTTCGGGAGGAAACGCTCCTCGTCGAGGGGACGACAACGATCGCCTGCACGGACCGCTCGGGCCGGGTCTCGCGCCTGCCCGAGTCGCTGCGGATGAGTTAAGCTCGCCGGACATTGGGAGCGAACAGTCCCGGAGAGCGGGCCGTTAGACGTGTTTTCTCGCTGCAAACGCCAGCGGGGGACCGAATATGCGCCAATTCTTCACGCAATCTTAACATTGGGCCGTTAGCGTGGCGGAAAAGTTTTGGGCACAATAGGGCGCGGCGTGGGCCGCACAGATGGAAACAAATGATGCGACGTAACTTGAAATCTGGATTGTACTTGGGGCTCTTCATCGCGGGCCTGTCGCTGACCGTCATGGGCTGTGGCGGCGGTGCTGATAACGGAACAGGAACCGCAGGCGGCGGGGGCGCCGAACCGCCGCCGACCGAAATCGTCGAAGTTGAAGGGCTGGAAGGGCTGAGCGGGGCGGTGGCCATCGACGGCTCGAGCACGGTCTTCCCGGTGACCGAAGCGGTGGCCGAGGAGTTTCAGATCGCCACGGGCAGCTCGGTCAAGGTGACCGTCGGCATCTCGGGCACGGGCGGCGGCTTCAAAAAGTTCTACCGGGGCGAGACCGACATCTCCGACGCCTCGCGGCCGATCCTGACCGAGGAGATCGAGGAGTGCAAGAAGGCGGGAATCGAGTACATCGAGCTGCCGGTCTGCTTCGACGCCCTCACGGTCGCGGTGAACAAAGACAACGACTGGGTCGACACGATCACCGTCGAAGAACTCAAGAAAATCTGGGAGCCGGACGCCCAAGGAAAGATTACCCACTGGAACCAGATTCGACCGGAATGGCCGAACGAGCCGATTGCCCTGTTCGGCGCGGGGACCGATTCCGGCACGTTCGACTACTTCACCGAGGCGATCGTCGGCAAGGCCAAGTCCAGCCGCGGCGACTTTACGCACAGCGAAGACGACAACACGCTGGTGCAGGGGATCGAGGGGAACAAGTACGCTCTGGGCTACATTCCCTATGCCTACTTTGAGCCAAACCAGGAGCGGCTGAAGGCCTTGAAGATTGACAAGGGTGACGGCAATGGCGTTGCCCCCAGTGCCGAAGCGGTGATCGCAGGAACTTATCAGCCTCTGTCGCGGCCGCTGTTCCTGTATGTCAGCAAGAAATCGGCCGAGCGGCCGGAAGTGAAGAAGTTCATCGAGTTCTATCTGGCCAATGTGCCGGCCCTGTCGCAGGAGGTGAAATACACGCCGCTGCCAGCAGATGCCTATCCCCAAGTGAGCGAGCGGTTTAACAAGCTCGAGACTGGATCGGCGTTTGGCGGCGTGCCAGAGGTGGGGATTTCGATTGGCGACATCCTCAGCCGGCCGCTGGTGAAATAACGGCCTTCGCCGACGAGACAAACCTTCGCGAGCAACCGGTTGAGCACCACCGCGCCACGCAAGATCACGCGTCTGCGGCCGCGACGTACCGCGCAGTCGCCGGGTCGTCTGCTGCGCGAGATTGTGGAATGGATTGCCGCCAGCGGATTCTTCCTGGCCGGCATCTCGTCGATTGTGATCACCGCCGCGATCGTCTTCGTCCTGGTGTATGAATCGTTGGGCTTCTTTCGCGAAGTGTCGCTGGTCGAGTTTCTGACCGGCACCGAGTGGATGCCGCAGTTCGCCGATCCGAAGTACGGCATTTTGCCGCTCATCTGCGGCACACTCGTTACCACGGCTGTGGCCCTGTCGGTCGCCTTGCCGGTCGGCACGATCGTGGCGATTTATCTGAGCGAGTTCGCGCCGTTCTTCCTCCGCGAGATCGTCAAGCCGGTGCTCGAGCTACTGAGCGCCGTTCCGACAGTTGTGTATGGCTACTTCGCCCTGAAGTTCGTCGCGCCGCTGTTGCAGCTCGTCATTCCGGGCTTGCCGACTTTCAACATGCTGAGCGCCGGCCTCGTAATGGGAATCATGATCATCCCCTATGTGAGTTCGCTCAGCGAAGATGCGATGCGCAGCGTGCCCATGCTCCTGCGCGAAGGATCGTACGCGCTCGGCGGCAACCGCCTGTGGACGTCGCTGCGAGTGGTCATTCCGTCGGCCATTTCGGGAATCGGGGCGGCGTACATCCTGGGAATCTCGCGGGCGATCGGCGAAACGATGATCGTGGCGATCGCCGCGGGAATGCAGCCCAACTTCACGCTCAATCCCACGCAGCCGGCCGCGACGATTACCGCCTACATCGTGGAAGTCAGCCTGGGCGACTTGCCGCACGCCAGCATTGGCTATGCATCCATCTTTGCCGCCGGTTTTCTGCTCTTTTGCATGACGCTGGTGTTCAACATCGGCGGGCAGATGCTCCGCCGCCGCTACCATCAGGCGTATTGAAATCACGCTGCTTGAAACGAGGAACGGACCCGCGCGATGCCCGACGTCAGCCAACTGATTCGCTACCGCAAACGGCAGGATCTGGTGTTCAACCTGATCGGGCTGGCGTGTACGCTGTTTGGCATTCTGGCGCTCGTCGTGCTGCTGGCCGATCTCATGATCGACGGCCTCCCCCGGCTGAGTTGGCAATTTTTCACGTCGTGGCCGAGCCGGTTCGCCAGCCGGGCCGGGATTCTGCCCGCCTGGGTCGGCTCGCTCTGTGTGATGTCGGTCACCCTGGTCGCGGCGGTGCCGCTCGGGATTGCCGCGGCCGTATATCTCGAAGAGTATGCGCCGAAGAATTGGCTGACGGCCTTGATTGAAATCAATATCGCCAACCTGGCAGGCGTTCCGTCGATCATCTACGGCCTGATGGCGCTGGGCATTTTTTACGGCGCGGCCGAACTGGGGCTGGGGCTCAAGCGCGGCATCCTGCTGGCCGGCGTCACACTCGGACTCCTGGTGCTGCCGATCGTGATCGTCACCACGCGCGAGGCCCTCCGCAGCATTCCCAGCACGATTCGCGAGGCCGCTTACGCCGCGGGCGCGACCAAGTGGCAGGTGGTCCGCTATCACCTCGTGCCTTATTCGCTGGGCGGGATCGCGACCGGAACGATCATCGCCATGTCGCGAGCTGTTGGCGAGACCGCTCCGCTGATCACGATTGGAGCCCTCACGTTCATCAGCTACTTGCCGCCTTCGCCGATCCAGTCGAAGTCGCCGTTTGTAAGTTTTGAATGGCTGCAGTCGGGGTTCACGGTGCTGCCGATTCAGATGTTCAACTGGACGTCGCGGCCGATTGCCGACTTTCAGCAGAATGCCGCCGCGACCGGGCTCGTGCTGATCGCGTTTACCCTGACGATGAATGCTGTCGCGATTGTGGTCCGCTACCGCGTGCGGAAAAAGCTGAAGTGGTAGGTTAAAATCGATCCGCCACAATCGTCCCCTCTCGCCGCTCCTGAATTGACTCGGCCCTCCGCATTTCTCCCCCCATGGTTTCTTCTCCGGCCAAAGGCAGTCTCGCCGCCACCTCCCGCGCCGGGATGGTCGCCGCCGCGCGGACCGACTATGCCTCGGAGTCGAAACTCAAGGCGGAAGTGCGCGGCCTCAACTTCTACTACGGACAGCGGCAGGCCCTCAAAAACGTCAGCCTGCCGATTCCCGAGCGAACCGTTACCGCGATGATCGGCCCATCCGGCTGCGGCAAGAGCACGCTGCTCCGGTGCTTCAACCGAATGCACGACTTGTATCCCGGCAACCGCTACGAAGGGGAGATCCTCCTCGAGCCGAGCGGCGTGAACATCCTCAGCCCCTCGGTTGACCCGATGGAGATGCGGCTGCGGACCGGAATGGTCTTTCAAAAGCCGAATCCGTTTCCCAAGTCGATCTTTGAAAACGTCGCCTACGGCCTGCGGCTGCGGTTTGTGAACGACCGGGCAGTGCTGGCCGAAAAGGTCGAGGCGGCCCTTCGGTCGGCGGCCTTGTGGGACGAAGTGAAAGACCGCCTCCACCAATCCGCGTTCAAGCTCTCCGGCGGCCAGCAGCAACGGCTGTGCGTCGCCCGGGCTCTGGCGACCGATCCGGAGTTGCTCCTGCTCGACGAGCCAACTTCCGCCCTCGACCCGATCGCCACCAGCCGCATCGAGGATATGATCTTTACGCTCAAGGAGCAGGTGACGATTCTAATCGTCACGCACAACATGGAGCAGGCCGCCCGTGTGGCCGACTACACCGCGTTCATGTACCTCGGCGAACTGGTCGAACGGGGCACCACCTCGCACATCTTCCAAAGCCCGACAAACCCGCTCACCGAGCGGTACCTGACGGGGTCGTTTGGCTAGTGGTTCCATTAGGAATCGCCGCTTGCGATGGTACCTGATCTGCTCGTGGAATTAGTCTCCACTTTTGATCGGGATCGAGGTCGAATCCAGATTCCCAGATTGACCGCGAGAGGTTGTACCAACGCTCTTCTGCTATACGGAGTTCCGAGGTTAGAAGTCGATGCTCGAGCCACCAGCCAAGCGCTAGTGCGATGGCGACGGTCACCCAGAGTAAGTCTCGTATCGTGAAACGCATGGAACCATCATAGCTGCTGCTATGTTTTTTTCCCCGGCCGCCTTTGTGGCACGCCGTCGCGTGGATCCTCGGGCCACGAGTGTTTGGGATATCGCGCCCGCAGGTCTTTGCGAACCATCGCATAGGTGTTCGCCCAGAAGCTCGCCAGGTCGTCGGTTACCTGCGCGACGCGCATGTTCGGTGCGAGCAGGTGCATGAGGACGCGGACTCGCCCGCCGGCGATCCGCGGCGTTTCGGCGAGGCCAAACACTTCCTGGATCCGCACTGCCAGGACTGGCGGCCGGCCGACCTCGTAAGTGACCGCGACTTTGCTGCCGCTGGGGACTTCGATCCGCTCGGGCACTTCGCGGTCGATCTGCTGCAACTGTTGCCATGTAAAGAGTCCTTTGATCGCCGCGAGCCACGGTGCCGACCGTAGTTCGGCCAGCGACCGCTTCCCGGCGGATAGGTCCGCGAGCAAGCTCTGCAGCCGGGGCGTATCGAGCCGCAGTATCCCCAGGTCCGGCATCCACTCGGCAAGGCAATTCACACGCGTTACGAACGCGGCAATGTCCGGCTCGTCCGCAGGGAACACGCGGTCCCAGCGGGCAATTGCCGCCTCGGCCAGCGCCGCGGCTGTCGCGCCACTGCGCTCGGCTGGAGCGAGCGATTCTTCGATGACGAGCGAGCCGCAGCGAACCTGCTTGCGGGCGACGACCCGCTCGGCCCTTTCGTCGAATTCAACGAGACTCGTGGCCGTCAGTCGCTCACGCGGTAGCCACGCCCGGTCGACCGCCGAGGCCTGCCGGACGAGCGCCTCGCCGCTGCCCGCGTCGACATCCGTACAGACATACAGCTCTTCGTCGGCCAGGGCGACATTTTCCGCCAGCCGCACACCGCGGCCGCCGACCATCACGCCCCGCCGGCTGCCAGGTTCGCGGCGGCGGGCCAGCCGATCGGGAAACGCGGCCAGCACGGCCTGTAGGAAATCGTCCTCCGGTATCGCGTCGGCCGCTGCTCTTTTGGTGCCGCGGTCGGCCACCAGCCGCACGAGTTGATCCCGGACCCGCAAGACCGACTTGGCACCGCCGCGATGCAATTCGCCAACCGGGCTCGCCGTCGTGCCCCGCTCGTCGAATGCCTGGAGCGCATGGACCCGGTCGAGCAAATCGCTCCGGCTGTGCTCAGCGATCGTCCGGGCATGCCGCGGCCGCTCGTCCCGCAGGAACGGATCGCGCTCGGACAAAATCGCCGCCGCTAGCGCCGCAGCGCTGGCAATCCCGCGCCGCTGGCCCTCGACTAAGAGCCGGCCGATCCGCGGATGCACAGGCAACGCGACCAGTTCGCGTCCCAGCGGCGTGATTGCACCGCTGTCGTCAGCCGCGCCCAGCCAGACGAGTAGCTCTCGCGCGCGCTCGAGCGCCACCGCGCTGGGCGGCTCGAACCACGGAAACGCCGCGAGGTCCGGCTCGATCCAGGCGAGGACCTGCAGCACCGCCCCCGCCAGGTCAACCCGTTGGATCTCAGGCAATTCGTACTCCGGGCGAATCCGCTGGGCTGCCTCGGGCCAGAGGCGGAGGCACACGCCGGGCTGCGTGCGGCCCGCGCGGCCGGCTCGCTGCTCGGCCGAGGCTTTGGAGATCGGACCGAGCTCCAGCCGGTCGAGGCCCGTCCGCTCGTCGTACTTGAGCACGCGGGCCAGGCCGCTATCGACGACGCCAGTCACCCCTTCGATCGTGAGCGATGTTTCGGCGACGTTCGTGGAAAGGATCACCTTCCGCCGCGGCCCAGGGCGGAGCACCGCGTCCTGCTCCTCAGCTGGCAAGTCGCCGTAGAGCGGATGCACGGCCAGGTCGTGCTTCTCGGCCAAACCGGCAATCGCGCGCTCGCACTCGCGAATTTCGCCGAGCCCTGGCAGAAACACGAGCAAATCGCCGCTCGTCGCCGCGAGTAGCTCAGCCACGCCAGCTGTGACGCTCGCCGCAATCGGCCGCTTGTCGAGCGCCTGCTGATAGCGGACGTCGACCGGAAACGTCCGCCCGGCGCTTTCGACGACCGGCGCGCCCCCCAGATAGGCCGCGATCGGCTCGGCCGCAAGCGTCGCCGACATGACGACGATCCGCAGCTCGGGGCGAACCGACGTTTGCACCTGCCGCACCATGGCGAGCGCCAGGTCGCTCGCCAGCGACCGTTCGTGGAACTCGTCGAACACTACCGCGCCGATGCCATTCAGGAACGGATCGGTCGACAGCCGGCGGAGGAGAATCCCCTCGGTGATGATCTCGATCCGCGTGCGGCTGCTCGTGCGCGATTCGAATCGAACCTGATAGCCGACCTCCTCGCCCAGCCGCCAGCCGTGCTCGGCAGCAATCCGGGCTGCGGTCGCCCGCGCCGCGACACGCCGCGGCTGCAGGACGAGAATCTTTTCGCCGGCGCCGATTCCCACCGAGAGCATTGCCGGCGGCACGCGAGTCGTCTTGCCGGCTCCGGGGGGGGCTCGGAGAACGACGCTAGCCGATTCGCTCAGCGCACGGGCAAACGCGGGAAGCACTTCGTCGATCGGCAGCGGAACCAGTGAGGGCATGACCAGCCAGTTGTAGTCGGAACCGGCCGCGATTGAGTAGGTCACGTTCAACATCTCGCGTCTGCCAGATGTGACCTGAGCGGCTGAGCGACATACTCTTTGCACGGTACTCGATTTGCAAGGCAAGAGCTCACTCGGCCGGTGAACCCTACGGCGGCCGCTCGCCGCAGGGCATTGCCGCTACAATGACTTGCAGTGCCATCACCGCACGTTTCCACGGAGGAGAGAAGCATGAACGCAAACATTACGCGCGGATTGTTCTGCGCCTTAGCGGCGTTATCGCTCGTCGCCGTCACCGCCCCCTCGGCCCGCGCCCGCGTCGAGGCCGAGGCGCTCGTCGGTCGTCCGTTCGGCGTCGGCCGGATCGCGATCAGCGGCGAAGCGGTCGACATGACGCAAGTGCACATCGCGGCGGCGGACGGCCGCGCGCTGTACCCGGCCGTCGGCACCGGCGTCGTCGGCCGGCTGGTCGGCCAGATTCTCGGCGATCCGGCCTCGCGCCCGGCGGGCTCGGTCAACATCTACTTCCTGTTCCGCGGCGACGATCCGCTCGACATCACCGTCAACCTGCCGCGTGAAATGAAGTTCACGGTCCGGCCGACCGCCGCCAATCCGCGGCAGTTCGATCGCCTACAGACCGCCTGGTGGCGCGAATACAGTTCAGTCGCCCGGCAGGTCCGCGAGGCGAGCGACCGGCCGCCGCTCTTGGAAGATTACCTCACGACAATGCTTGCCCGCCGGCTCAATCTCGAGCCGCCGCTGCTCGACAGGCTGCGGCAAAACAATGAGCCGACGCCGCTTACTACGCAGTCGCTCGAACTGCTCCTGAGCATGGAGCGGCTCCGCTCGGAGACGATGAAAGCGACACTCCGGGGGGAAACCGATTTCGGACAACCGCTCGAGGCAGCGATTCCCGCGGCCCCGCGGTGGAACCCGTTGCCGCTGCCCGCGGCCGCGGCCGACGTGGCGATCGAACCGATCGCGATGCGCGTGCCGCACGAGTGTTTCTATGTCCGGTTCGGCCGGTTTTCGAACTACCTCTGGATGAACAAGCTGACCGAAGAATTCGGCGGCGACATCTCCAGCATGGTGACGATGCGGAGCTACATCGCGCCGATGAACCAGCGCGTGCAGCGGCAACTGGCGCTCGAGCAATCGGCCCTGGGGGAACTGCTCGGCGATCAGGTGATCGCCGACGTGGCGATCATCGGCCGCGATACGTTCACCCGCGAAGGTGCCGCGATTGGCATATTGTTTCAGGCCCGCAATGCGGTGCTGGGGAACGACCTCCGCAATCAACAGCGGCGGGCGCTCGCACGCGAGAAGGCGAGCGGCGCGACGCTCGAAACCGTGCAGATCGGCGGACGCGACGTCTCGTTCCTGTCGACGCCCGATAACCGAGTCCGCTCGTTCTATGTGTCCGATGGGCAGTTTCACCTCGTGACGACATCGCGGGCGATGGTCGAGCGGTTCCTGGCGGTTGGGGCGGGTGAGGGCTCGCTCGGCAATTCGGCCGAGTTTCGCTACGCCCGGCAGACCATGCCTCTCGACCGCCAGGACACGATCTTCGTGTACTTCTCGGCGGCTTTCTTCGAAGGGCTGCTGACGCCGCAATACCAGATCGAACTGGCCCGGCGAATGAAGTCGGTCACCGATATCGAGCTCTTGTCGCTCGCCCGGCTGGCGGCGGTGGGCGAGGGAGTCCGCGGCGATTCGTTCGACGATCTCATCGCCGCGGGCCTGTTGCCCCCCGGCTTTGGCCGCCGACCCGATGGGAGCGGACCCGTTTTGGCGGACGGCGAGATCCTTGACTCGAGGCGCGGTGCTAGGGGCGCTTTCCTGCCCATTCCCGATGTCCAGCTGACCGGCGCGACGCGGGCCGAGGCAACTCGCACTGCCGCCCTGAGTGAAGCTTTCGCCCGCGAGTGGCGGCAGATGGATCCACTCATGATCGGCATTCGCCGCACAGCCCTCGACAACCAGCGGGAGCGGATCGTCATCGACGGCGAACTGGCCCCGCTCGACGAATCGAAGTATGGCTGGGTGATGTCAATGCTCGGGCCCCCGTCGCGCGAAATGGTCACGCTGGCGGCCGGCGACATTGTCTCGATGCAGATTTCCGCCCGCGGCGGACTCGTCAATCCGTCGATCCCGCCGCACTATCTGTTTCTGGGCATTCAGGACATAGCTCCCTTGGGCGACTTGCAGCCGACGGGGCTGCTTAAGACCCTGCAGATGATCCGCACGACGCCGGGCTATGTCGGAGGCTGGCCCAAGCCGGGATTTCTAGACCTATTGCCGTTCAATCTGGGCGGCTCGGTTCCCGACGAGTACGGCTTCTCCCGGCTGCCGTTTGGCCTCTGGCGGCGGCAGGGAGCGGGCTTCAGCGTCCTGTCGTTTGATCCGCAGCTGCTCGCGACCGTCACGCCGCAGCTCCGCGTCGTCGAGGCCGATACGGAAGCGCAGATTCGGCTGCACATTGGCGACCTCTCGGAAGCGAAGTTTAAGCCGTGGGTGCAGGGACTTTACTACACGCGGGCACTGGAAGCATCGGCCGGGAACGCCCGGCTGCTGGCGGCCTTGCATCAGCAACTGGGTGTGCCGCTGGCCGACTGCCGCACCGTGGCCGAAGACCTGCTCGATGCCGGGCTGCACTGCCCGCTCGGGGGCGAGTTCAAGCTGGTCGAAGAAATGGGTTTTCCGCCGGTTTGGCAATCGACCGCCTGGAGCGGCCGCAGCCTGGCCGAGATTCCGACCGATTTCGAGGCTCCGCTCCTCAAGTGGTTCCGCGGCGTCGATGCTCACCTGATCAAAGCCGACGGCCGAATCATCGCCCGCGGTGAACTCGACGTGCAGCGCGAGCCGCTGCAGCGCGGAGGCTTCGAGCTGCCGCTGTTTAATCTGTTCGGCAGTGGGCAAAAGGCGGTCAAGCCGAAAGAGCCGCTCCCGCCAGCCGAGGAATTGCCTCCGCCGCCTCTGCCGCCGGTCCCCATGATTGAGTTCCCGCGCGAGCCAACGGGCGACCTGGAGATCCCACCGCCGCCACCGCCGCGGCGGTAGCGCCGTGGAACGACGACGCGGGCTGCAAATGCCGAAGGCGGCCGCAGATTTACGCCGATGAACGCAGATTTGACTGGCCATCGGCGGGTGTTCCCTGCGTCAGCGGCGTTTACCTGCAGCGAATGAGGCCCGCGCGGATCGTTGCCGATTCGCGTTAGTCCGGCATCGCGGAGAGCGTTTCTGCGAGCAGCGGTTCGAGCGGCACGCCGCGGAGTTCTTCCGCCAGCCGCGGATGGGCGAAGATGCGAACCCGTTTGACGTAGTCGTCGAACTGCCGCGTGGCGAGCGTGTGGACCGCCGGGCTGATCTCGGCCAATAGCCGATAGACCTTTTCCTTGGGGAAGAAAACCTCGACGTGAAACTCGACTTCCCGCTTGATCGGCGGCGCATCGAGCAGCACTTCGTGGGGCGGCACGCGGCGGCCTACGACGCGGCTGCTGGCCGCCGCAAACGCCTCGCTCGCGGCAATCAGCCACGGATACGGTCGTCGCGCCAGGCGGTTATAAAACTCGGGCTGCTGAAAGTGGCTCAGTTCCGTCAGCCGCTTGTACAGCCGTCGGCTGTTGCCGAACAGTCCGTCGAGCAGT
>JALORD010000459.1 GCA_025459145.1 Pirellulaceae bacterium
GGAGACTTCAATGCCGATGGCAAGCTGGATCTGGCCGTGGGCGAAAGAACGTCGTCGTACGTTCCACCTTGGTATTATAGCGGTTATTACTGGGGCGGCGGAGGAGGGGGCTACTATGTGAACTACCCCGCCGTCAGTGTCTTGCTCGGAACCGGCAGCGACGGTTTTGGCAATCCGAGCTCGTACTTTACGGGCAGCGATTACTATTCCTACATCACTTACGGAAGCCCCGACCAAAGCCTGCAGCCGATCGCGATCACCGATGTTAACGCCGATGGCAAGGCGGATGTGGTGGTCGGCGGCAGCTACAACCTCTTCAACATCTTGCTCGGCAGCGGCACCGGGACGCTCCAACCGCCGCGGCAGCTCGGAATCGGCAGTACAACGATCGCCATGGCCGATTTCAACCTCGATGGCAAACTTGACCTGGCGAGCTATGGGTATGGCAGCTTCGTCCAAGTAGCACTCGGCGATGGCCTGGGCGGCTTCGCGAACCCGGCGAACTTCGAGGTAGGTGTTAGCCCGTCCTCCGTCACGGCTGCCGATGTCAATTTCGATGGCCGGCCCGATCTGGTCGTTGCCAGCAGCCAGACGTCCGAAGTCAAAGTGCTGCTGGGCAAGAGCGGCGCGGGGCTCCAATTCACGCCCCCCATTACCGCGGCCACTGGGGTGAATTCGCTTGCCGTCTTGTCGAAAGACTTTAACGGCGACGGCCGGCTTGATTTGGCGGCGGTCGAATCTGAAACGGATCTCGTGTCGGTGCTGCTCAACGACGGAACCTGGCTCGACACTTCGGCCCCCGCGCTGCAGATCGGCAACGCGACGGTCACCGAAGGGAACTCCGGCACCATCAATGCCACGTTCGCGATCACGCTGTCGGCCGCCTACAATCAGCCCGTCAGCCTGCACTACGCCACGGGCGACTACCCCTACAACTCCGCCACGGCCGACGTTGATTACGTGGCCCAGTCCGGTCAGATCACGATTCCCGCCGGACAAACGAGCGCCGTCATCGAGGTGCCTGTGATCGGCGACCGTGTGGGCGAGTTCACCGAGTATTTCGTGGTGAACCTGTCCAATCCGACCAATGCGTTCATTGCCGATGGCCAGGGAGTCGGGACGATTCTCGACGACGAGCCCGTCATCAGCATGGAGTCCACCTACGTCAGCACGACGGAAGGGAATACGGGCACCACTCTCCTCAAATTCATTGTTCGCCTGTCGGCCGCTTCTAGCGCCGAGGTTCGAGTCAACTACTCCACGGTCGAAGGTGACACCGGATGGTGGTCGGGCGGGGGATATTACGGTGGATATGACTATCATTCACCCGCGACCTCCGGAAACGACTTCCAGCCGGTGGCGGGAACGCTCGTGTTCGCACCGGGCGAAGTCGAGAAGTCGATCGACGTGCCGGTAATTGGCGACCGCGTGGGAGGGGAAGGGTACGAGTACTTCTTCCTGAACTTGTCGGACGCCAGCGGCGCCTTGCTGACGTATCCGTCAGGGGTAGGAGCGATTGTCGACGACGAGCCGCACGCCTATATCATCAGTTACCCCAACGCTCCGGAAGGCAACGCGGGCACCAGTCCCCTGGCCTTCACGGTTGTTCTGTCGCAAGCGTACGACGAGCCCGTAACGGTGAGCTACACCACGAGCGACGGCAGCGCCCTGGCCGGCAGCGACTATGTCGCCACCACGGGCAGCGTCACTTTCGAACCGTTCCAGACCAGCCAGTCGATTGTGGTGTCGATCATGGGCGACACCGTTCCGGAGTACGACGAGTACTTCGGCCTCAGGTTGACCGGCGCCACGAATGCGTCCTACTCGGACTACAGCGTCTATGGCTACATCAACGATGACGATACGCCGCCCACAATCAGCATCGAAGACGCCTGGATCACGGAAGGGAACAGCGGGACCAGCGTGATGAATTTCTACGTCAACCTGTCCAATCCCTGGGGGCAGGGAGTCACGGTGAATTTTGCGACTCTCAACGGCACCGCCAAGACCTCCGACAACGATTACGTCGCGAAGTCGGGATCGCTGTACTTCGCTCCGGGCGAGACGAGCCAGCTCATTCAAATCGTCATCAAAGGAGATACTCGCAAGGAGCAAAGCGAGACCTTCCAGGTCAGGCTCTCCGGAGCCTCCGGCGCAACGATTGAAGACGGCCAGGCGACCGGGACAATCTTCAACGATGATGGGGGCGGCAAAGGCAATGGAAAAGGCAACGTGAAGGGCAATGTAAAGCTCTCGTCGGCCGCCGTGGATGCGGCTCTACATGAGCTGATGCTCGGCCGTGAGAAATCCAGGCGAAAGTAGAATCGGGTACCGTGAAAGGGAGGGAATCGATGAACGCTTTGGAATCTCCCGCCGCCGGTTCGATCGCCGGCGGCTCGGCGGCCGCACGGCCAGCCGAGCGGCAATCCGGCCTGCCGGTCCCTCCCCCGCCGGTCGAGTTCCGTTACACGCAGTCGGAGAGCTTCGTGGCCTTGCTTCACGAGTTGCGGGCATCGCTCCTCGTGAGCAAGGCCAATAAACTGCTCGCGGTCCGGGCGAGCGGACAAGGATTGTCGACGCTCGTCCGCACATTTGAGCGGCCGATGGTACTGGCTGTGGATGGATCCCGGCTGGCCCTCGGCACCCGCAAGGAAGTCTGGATGTTTCGCAACGCGCCAGACATCGCCCCACGCGTCGAACCGGTCGGCACGCACGACCGCTGCTTCCTTCCGCGGTCGTGCCATGTCACCGGCGATATCGGGAATCACGAGATTGCCTGGGCGGGCGAGGAACAATGGCTCGTCAGCACGCGGTGCTCGTGCCTGGCAACGCTCAGTCCCGATTACAGCTTCGTCCGCCGCTGGCGGCCACCGTTTATCTCGGCGATCGCAGCCCGGTGCGAATCGACGAACCGTTTTCGCAATTAGTCTGTCAGGATTTAATCCTCGGCGGCCTATAACAATAGTGGCGGTTGCATTCCCTGATCTCTTTGAATAGTGATAAAATGAGTCCGCTCCGCCCCTACTTGCTCGCCGGTCTGCTGGCGATGTCGTGCACTGTAAGCAGTGCGAACGCTGCGATCATTTCGTACTCATATGGAACCGATTTTGGAGATGCGAACTTCACGTCTGGCGATGTAACCGCCTTGGCGGAACTGGTCCCAGGGTTCGGTGAAGTGGCAGATTTCAGCGGATTCACTGCCGGCTACATTGCAATTATTGAGCGAGGCGATCTTACCTTCGCCACAAAGATTGCGAATGCTCAGGCCGCAGGTGCAGTGGGGGTGATCATCCTCAACAGGCCTCCGGACAACCTCAACATGGGGCCAGATCCCAATGAGTTGCGACCCACTAATATTCCTACGGTTCGGTTCTCGCTCACGCTTAGCCAGGAACTACGGGACGAGCTTGCCCTAGATCCAGCCACAAACCTCACATACAGAATTCGCCTATCCAACACTGAGCCACCATTGTTCCAAAGGATTCTTCCTGACAATGCATCGGTTCCCGAACCTTCCTCGCTCGCCATCTTTGGAATCGGCGCGTGCCTAGCCGGCTTCGGTGCCGCTCGTCGGCGTAGGCAAGTAGCGTAGGCGGCCGGTCTGGCAATCACGTATCGGGCGGCCAAACTGGTCGCCGGAGTTTGTTGCGTCACTAGTGGCATCAGATCAAGCCGTCAGCCACAATTCGCGGCATGAACGGCATAGCGGCAAAAGTCCAGAATCCCGGTTTCCTGGTCGGTCGCCGGATCGCGCTCAGCCTTTACGGCAAGTTTGAGGAGGCTATTGGCTGCTTCTCTGGATTATGCCGGATGGAGAGTGAGCTGCGACCCGGCTAGACAAGCGACACCCGCAGCGCCTTCTCGTGGGCCCGCCGCCAGAGACTTCGCGTCCATGCCACCGAAGAGCGGTCGTACCACTGCTTCTTGAAGTCCCAAAACCGCTCTCGCGCCGCGCTCGCGATGTCCACGGTCCGCGGCCGGGGGAATGCGATGCGGATTCCATCGTTCCATCCAGCGGCTTGACCTCGCCCCAGTATTTGGCAGCTGCGATAATCGATTCCAGCATAGGGGGAGTCTCGTCGTGACGACGAGGCTGTGCCGACGGCCTCCCTTCGAACACGAGCGGCCGGCTCGCGAATCCGCCCGATACCAAGTCCGCGGTGCCGTCGAGGCGCTGCCGCCGATTCCGGGCTCGGAACGACTCAGCGACGCTAAAAGTCAGTCACAATCGCAGATCCGAAAGCTGGCGGTGCAGTAGCAGGCGTGACACAAAGCAACTGAAGTGGCTTAATCCAAACCAACGTGGTCCAAAAATAGGCCAGCCGCGAAAATA
>JALORD010000460.1 GCA_025459145.1 Pirellulaceae bacterium
CTTGGTCTTCGAATCAGACCGATGGCAGACATTTTGGGGAATCGCCAAGCGGAAAGGAAGAGCGGCCGCCAATTGCGGGTTTGCAGCGGTTCGCCCAAGTTGGTCGCCGAATGGGGCGCGCACCTGGCATGGTGAGGAACGCCGACTTTCGTTCATGCTTTACCACTGCCAAGCGTCGACAGCAGAGATCTTCGTCGAACCGAAGTGCAGCCCGCTCGGGCATTCCTCCCGCTGGCCCGGTTTGCATTAGCAAATTGGGCACCCCGGGTTCATCACGCTCGCAGTTGTGCATTCTGGAGATCATTTTCGATGATCGGACCGGCATCGATACGCCAATCGCCATTGATCAGGTGAGCGGTAATTCGCCCGAGTTCGGTTATTAACTGCACGCGCCCGGACTCCAGCGAACCGCCAACGACGGACACGACGTACATGTCGGAAATCGCATTCAATTCGGCTGCGACACCAGGGGGTGTTGGATTTCGGTCCCACATGACTGACGCATTATCGTGGGGCATGATCAGCCGCTCGATTTCAGCGCGATCAGCTCTGTAGCGGGCCGCCAGGAATCGCCTCCACACTTTTGCAGGCTCCGTTTCCTCGTAATCTGCGACGAAACTGGCTGCATCCGAGCAGATTTCTGCCAGAGTTTTCGACTTACGGAGTGTTGCGAACTCGACGAGCAGATCACGAAGTCGGCGAATCGCATCGTCGTCATCGGCAGCGACTTGCAGAATGGCGCTTCCCCACGCGTATTTGCTCGGGACCAATAGTTTTGCTGTAACAAAAAAGTTAAAGGCCCGCGCTGCATCACGACCGATTGGCGATGAGTTGCTGCTTGTTGCCACGCCAGTAAAGAAGGCCGCCACCTCGACGAACGTACTATTCAGCGTCCACATGCCGGGGCGCTGGCACACATCGTCGACGAGTTGAATAAAGTCCTCCGTTTCGTCCATTTCCACAATCTCCGAGGCATGCAGCACGGGGCATGTCAAATCGAACTAGGGAGGCGTCAATTCGACGGCCATTGCCCAGTCGCGATTTCGCCGGGGACGCTTTTCCAGCACGCTCCTCGCGTCAAACCGACGATCGACGATTTTCGGGCACCCCGAGTCATCGAGCACGCCGATCCGAAACACCGTTTTGGCAAAGTGACTGTCATCGCGAGAGTTGAGCTCGACATCAATCTCAAAGGGCGCTGTGCCGAGGCAGTCGATCCAGGTCACGCCGAGCAGTTTGAAACGGTCCGGCGCGGTCTCGTGGATTTCGAGGTGAATGACGCCGTCTGACCACCAGCTGCCCAGACTGTCTGGGCCATACGGAATACACTCGCCGATGTACGACTCGAGCAAGCTGCCAATCTCCTGCTCCACCGATCGATTGTTGATCGTCAGCGAGTTTGGGTCATCCCGCCAAATCCGCAAGTACTTTACGAGCCGAGTTTCGATCGGAAGCTTGTAGTCGGGATTGGGAAGGTCGTCGTTGCAGGGAGGCCTCCATTTGTTTGGACTTCGTTGGACGGCATTCGGTCGACGCGGCAGGATACAAGCTTGTATCCGGATACGCGTCTCCGCGGTTGATGGATTCAGTTTAGGGTTACGCAAGGCGTTGTCACACATTTGTCCAGCTCCGCCTCCCGTGGTTCGCTGTCGCGACCCACGGCCACCCGTCACTCACGGCCCGGAATAGCAAGGATCAACCAACGGGGTTGGCAAGATTTGCAGTCGATGCTTCGCGGAGTCAATGCCCAGGACAGATATCATCCTGTGCGCGTCTGGTGGGTCGCAGTACAGAACTCCGTCATCATAAGGAACCCGCAAAACAATAAGCACTCGCTCGCCACTCTCCAGTTGCCACGCCCAATTGTCTTCATCGCCCCCGAATGTTCGGGTTCCGTCTGTTTCGACGTAGTGCGGAGGCCCAAAGACTGCTCGTAAATCTTCTCGCGTAGCCTTGAAGACGGCAACGATCCACGGCTTCATGTGGACCGGAAAGGGGAGGCACTCGCTATTGAGTGGGTATTGCATGTCAGCGCACCAAGCGACGGATGCAACGGTCGCCTCACTTGTTTGAGTCTCATCCATCCATTACCTGTAGAACGCAACTCTGCGGCCTAAAACGAAGACAGCGTGTCTTCGCAAGTCTCATTGTAATGGCCTGTTACGCCAAGCATCGCGCCGGATGGTGCGTGATAGGCAGTTTCAGCCTATTACTCGATGAGCCAGAACGTCAGCCGGCCTGCGTCCGCGTGGCAGTGCGTCGCGATAGAGAACCAAGGCCAATTGCGGGTCAACCAGCTGACGCCCGATGCCCACATGGTTGCTCGACGGCGAGGCCCTCCCCATGGTTATCCTCGAGAGCACGTCCCGCCACAATCGCACGGCGCAGCGCCGCGCGCTGCGAAAATTTTCACCAACCCGCGCGATAAGTTTTCCTCCCTGCCGGGTAAAACATGGCAAACCGCCATGTCCGAATCCCCACCGACCCGCCAGACTTTGCTGCTCCGCCTGGGCGATCCGAGTGATCGGCGGGCTTGGGAGCAGTTTGTCGAAATTTATGCGCCGCTGGTGTTTCAGTTTGCCCGGCGGCGGGGGCTGCAGGATTCGGACGCGGCGGACCTGGTGCAGGATGTGCTGCTGCGGGTGGCGGGGGCGTTTCGCCGCGGCACGTATGATCGCTCGCGGGGGAAGTTCCGCGGCTGGCTGCTGACGATCGCCCGGCACGAGACGTACGACTGGCTGGCCGCCCGAGCCCGCCGCGAACAGGCCGGCGGCGGAACGGCGGCCCTGCAGCAGCTCAGTGAAATTCCTCAGCCGGGCGAGGCAGAAGCCTGGGAAGACGACTATTGCGAGCGGCTCTTGGCCTGGGCCGCCGAGCAGGTGCAAAAAGAGGTGCAGCCGGCGACCTGGCGGGCCTTTCGCCTGACAGCCGTCGAGAGGCAGAGCGGCGAACAGGCGGCGGCCCAGCTCGGTCTGAGCGTGGCGGCGGTGTACCTGGCGAAGAGCCGGGTGATGAAGCGGCTGCGGGAACTGGTGAGCGAGATCGACGAGGAGGCGATCGACGCCCCACTGACCAATGACAAGTGACCAATCCAAACGCTTATGGCCAACACCTCTACCTCCTGCCCCGCACCGGCTGAGCTTGCCAGGCTGCTCGAAAGTTCGAGCGCGGGCGAATCCGCGGCGGACGAATTGACCGCGCACCTGGAGACCTGTGCCCACTGCCAGGTGCAGCTCGAACAACTCGCGGCCGGCGCGCTCACCTGGGACGACATCGCCCGCCGGCTGGCGTCCGGGCGAGGCGCTGGGACGGATGCTGCTGCGTCCGCCAGTCCGGCAACGCCGCGTGAGCTGGCCGAGGCAATCGCCGCCCTGAAGACGTGTACGTTCGGTTCCGATGAGCCGCCGCTGTCCGATGTGAGTCCCGATCTGCCCGCGGGATTTTTGCAGCCGGCCGACGAGCCCGGACACCTCGGCCGGCTCGGCGAGTTCGACGTGATCGAGGAAGTGGGCCGCGGGGCGATGGGGGTGGTCCTGCGAGCGTTCGATCGTCGGCTGCACCGGATGGTGGCGATCAAGGTGATGTCGCCGCAGCTCGCCAGTGTGCCGCTGGCCCGGCAACGGTTCGTCCGCGAGGGGCACTCGGCGGCGGCGGTTTGCCATGAGCACGTGGTGACGATCTACGCGGTGGCGGAGCACGCGGGGCTGCCGTACATCGTCATGCAGTATGTCTCGGGCAAGACGCTCGAGCAGCGGCTCGACCAGGCGGGACCGCTGCGCACGGCGGAGATCCTGCGAATCGGCATGCAGGCGGCGGCCGGACTGGCCGCGGCGCATTCCCAGGGGCTGGTGCATCGCGATATCAAGCCGGCCAATTTGCTGCTCGAGAATGGTGTCGAGCGGGTGAAGCTGACCGATTTTGGCCTGGCCCGCGCGGTCGACGACGCCAGCATTACGCAGACCGGCGTCATCACTGGCACGCCGCAATTCATGGCTCCCGAACAGGCCCGCGGCGAACCGCTCGACGGCCGGGCCGATTTGTTCAGCCTGGGATGCGTGCTCTATACGCTGGCCGCGGGTCGGCCGCCGTTTCGAGCGAGTACGACGCTCGCTGTGCTAAAGAAGATCTGTGAGGAAGAGCCGCGGCCGATTCGCGAGCTGAATCCTGAGATTCCCGATTGGCTGGCGGCGATCGTCCGCAAGCTAATGGCCAAGGAGCCGGCGGCGCGGTTCGCATCGGCGTCTGAGCTGGCGGAACTGCTGGAGCAATGTCTCGCACACGTCCAGCGGCCCGATCGGATCCCGCTGCCGGCGGCAGCCG
>JALORD010000461.1 GCA_025459145.1 Pirellulaceae bacterium
CGGCGAGGCACATTCTGACGCCCGCCAATAGGCTGCGGTATATTTAAGAGACAAAAACAGAACGGCGATTTCCCCGGAGAAAGGGCCGTTCGCAGATAGTTGTGATAGGGCTTCTAGGACATCTTGGCCCCGCGATCGACCCGACCTGGAGACATTCCCATGCGAGCTGCAACCTGTTTCGTTGTGTGGAGTCTGGCGATTGGAATCCTCCTCGCCCCCGGCCGGTTGCAGGCTCAACCAGCCGAAGGCGCCAAAGCGGCCGCCGCGCAGCCCACGGCCGCCGAGCTCGTCAAGAGGCTGGAAGCGGACCTGACCGGCGCGAAGCTGACCGGTCAGTTCACCGTGACGGGCAAAGGCGCGCTCACACCAAAGGAAGAGGAGTACACGATCACGAGCGCCACCAAACTCGACGAGCCCGACCTCTGGCTCCTCAAGGCCCGCATCAAGTACGGCAAGACCGACGGCACGTTTCCGATTCCGCTCGAAATCAAGTGGGCCGGCGATACCCCGGTGATCACGATGACCAATCTGGAAATCCCGGGCCTCGGAACGTTCAGCACGCGGGTGGTGATCTACGAGGGACGCTACGCCGGTACCTGGCAGCACGGCGATGTCGGAGGGCACCTCTTCGGCACAATCTCGCGGGCCGACGAAAAGCCGGCGGATACGTCGAAGCCAGCAACGCCATGAGGGGTTTGTCAGTTGTCAGTGGGAAGCAATCTTCACCTTGCCCCACTAGCCGCTAGCCACTCCCCCCATCCAGAATCTCGCGCACCTTCATCCCCAAGATCGACAGGTTGAACGGCTTTTGCAGGAAGTTGGTCGAGCGGTCGGCGATGCCGTGCCGGACGACCGCGTCTTCGGTGTACCCGCTGACGAACAGGACTTTCAGTTCGGGACGCGCGATCAGCAGCTTCTCGGCAAGTTGCCGGCCGCTTATGCCCGGCATCACCACGTCGGTGATCAGCAGATCGAGCTGGCCCGAGTGGTCATTCGCCAGACGGGCGGCGGTTTCACCGTCTTCCGCCTCCAGCACGCGGTAGCCCAAGCGTTCGAGCGCCGCCCGTGTCAGCACCCGGACGGCTTCTTCATCCTCGACAAGCAGAATCGTCTCCCGGCCCGCCATTTGCCCGTCGCCGCCCAACCGTTCAGCTGCCGAATGCGGGGGCACGCCGGTCGCGGGCAAGTGCACGTCGAACCGTGTACCGCTTCCTAAGGCGCTGGCCACCGAGATCCAGCCGTCGCTTTGCGTGACCACTCCGTAGACGGTCGCGAGCCCCAGACCGGTCCCATGTCCGGGAGATTTGGTCGTAAAGAAAGGTTCGAAGATTCGCGCCTGGACTTCGGGAGACATCCCCGCGCCCGAATCGCACACCGACAGGCGAACGTAATGGCCGGGCTGAATTTCGCCGTGCAGCGTTTTCCGGATTTCGCGGACCTCGACCATGCCCGTTTCGAGCACGAGCCGGCCCCCGCCGGGCATCGCATCGCGGGCGTTTACGGCCAGGTTCAGGATCACCTGCTCCAGTTGGCTCGGATCGACGCGGACCGGGCTGAGTTGCGGCTCAAGCACACTCGTGAGGATGATATCCTCGCCAATCAGCCGGCGCAACATCGCTTCCATCCGCGCGACAATCTCGTTCAGATCGAGCACTTTGGGTTCGAGCACCTGCTGGCGGCTGAAGGCCAGCAACTGTTTCGTAAGCGCTGCGGCGCGGCGGCCAGCATCGCGAATGGCGTCGACGTGTTGGCGGACTTCCAGGATCTGTTCCGCGGAACCCTCCGGTTCGAGTTGTCCGAGCGCGAGTTCGCTATAGCCGAGAATCACCGTTAGCAGGTTGTTGAAGTCGTGCGCAACGCCGCCGGCCAGACGGCCGATCGCTTCAAGTTTCTGCGACTGGCGGCGCTGGTCCTCGAGTTGCCGCTCGGCTGTAATGTCCTGGGCGATCCCGCGGACGCGGACCACCTTGCCGTGGGCATCGAGCTCGCGCTGGGCGGCGGCCCGCACGATGAGTTCTCGCCCCGATGGCAGCCGCACGCGATGTTCGCAGTCGAACGGAGCCCCCGTTTGCACGTGCGCCGTCGCGACCGCATCGAGCCGCGGCCAATCCTGCGGGTGGACCAGCGTGCGGAACGAGTCCAGCGAGGGCGTGAACGTGGTTGGATCGAGTTCGAAGAGCGCGAAGAGCCCCGCTGACCAGATCAATTGGTTGGTCGCTAGTTCCCAATCCCAGCTTCCGACGCGGGCGATTCGCTGCGCTTCGGCGAGCCGCTTCTCGCTCGCCCGCAGGGCCTCGGTCGCCGCGCGAGATTGCTCGCGCAGCTGCCGCTGCGTCAGCGCGTGCCGCACCGCCGGACCAAGGCGGGCAAGCCGGTCTTTGAGCAAGTAGTCGGTCGCGCCGCGGCGAATCATCTCAACCGCGACTTCCTCGCCGACGCTCCCCGAAACCACGATCACGGGCGTTTCGCTCTGCTGCGACTTTAGCAGTTCTAGGAGCCGCAGGGCGCCGAACTGCGGCATGTTAAAGTCGGCCAGCACCACGTCCGGCGAATCGCGCAGCGCGGCGAGAAACGGTTCCTCCCTGTCGACCCGCCGCCACTGGGGAACAAAGCCCGAGCGGCGCAGTTCCGTCACCATCAGCTCGGCGTCTTCCGGCGAGTCTTCGACGACGAGGACGGATATGGAAAGCGACATGGCCAAGTGTTGGGCAAGATCAACAAACAGTCCGGCTCCACTGCCGGCGGGCATTAACAGGGAGATTGGTTCAGCAACATCCAATACAAGCCCACCTGTCGGACCGCCTCGGCGAACTGCTGAAAGTCGAGGGGCTTAACGATGTAACTGTTCACACCGAGCGCATAGGCCGCATGGATATCCGGCTCCTCGCGCGAGGATGACAGTACGACGACCGGCAGCTTGCGGAGCAGAGGACTGGCCTTGATCCGCTCCAGCACCTCTAGTCCGCTGACGAGCGGCAACTTGAGATCGAGCAGCACTAGCCGGGGACCTTCCAAAGGATCGCGGCCTGCATAGCGCCCCTCGCAAAACAGGAACTCGAGCGCTTCGGGCCCGTCGCGCACTACATGAACCTCGTTCACGATTTTGTTCTTGCGTAGCGAGCGAACCGTCAACTCCTCGTCGTGAACGTTGTCCTCAACCAGCAGAATTTCGACCACACTCATCGAATACCTTTCGGCCGGCAACTATGTTTCAGACGGCGGCTGCCGTTCGGTTGGCAGCTGCCTTGCGGTCGGCAACGTCACCTGAAATTCCGCGCCCGCGCCGGGCCGGGCCTCCGCCCGCACTGTTCCACCATGACGCTGTACAACGTTCTGGACGATCGCCAGACCGACGCCCGTCCCTTCGAACTCTGTTTGCGAATGCAAACGCTGAAAAACACCGAAGAGCTTGCCGGCGTAGCGCATGTCGAACCCCACGCCGTTGTCCCGAATCCAATAGGTGTACCTTTGCGGCTGGGAGGATTCAAGTCGGGCCCCGATTTCGATGATCGCAGGAGTCCGTCCACGGGTGAACTTCACCGCGTTGGCGAGCAGATTGTGCCACACTTGCCGGAGCAGCGCCGCATCGCCTACACAGGGCGGTAACGCGTCGATGCGAAATTCGAGCTCCCGTTCTTCCCCATGCGGCTGCAACTCCTCGACAAGCTGGGCGACAAGCGCCTGCATGTCGACGCGCCGCGCCTGGAGCGGCTGTCGGCTGCACCGCGAATAGGTGAGCAGATCGTCGATCAATTGCCCCATCCGCCCGACGTTGCTGCGCACGATGCCGAGCAGCCGCAGGGCTTCGGCCGAGAGTTCCGCGGAGTGATCCTCGGCGAGAATTTGCGAAAAACCGGCGATGGCCCGCAAGGGAGCGCGCAAGTCATGCGATACGCTGTAGGAGAACGCCTCCAGTTCGCGGTTGGCGGCCGCCAGATCGCTGGTCCGGTGGGCTACTCGCTGTTCGAGTTCCGCGTTCAAGGCACGCAACTCATCCTCGGCCCGCTTGCGGCGGCTGATATCGCGCACGAGGCCGATGAACTGCCGCTCGCCATCGAGATTGAATTCGGTGACGTTGAGCTGAATCGGAACCAGCGTCCCGTCGCGGCGGCGCGCTTCGAGCTCCTGTCCCGTTCCGATGATGCGGGCGCCAGTGGAATAGGTGGTCCCGTGCCTTTCGGCGATCTCGATCCCCACCCGATAGGCCTGAGGAAAACAGGCGATGGGCATGATGCCGCCCACATACTCAAAGCCGCCCCCTTTGCGGACGTCGGCAAAGCGGGTCAGGGTGGTCTGGGGGGCCTCGAGAAGCCCCTGGCGGAGCGACTCCTGCGTGCGGCGCGACGCAGTCGTATCGCGCGTCACCGTGCCATAGCCGCGAAAGCCCCGCTGCTCGTCGAACAGCGGCGAAATGATTGTGGCCCCCCAGAATCGCGTCCCGTTGCGGCGATAACGCCATCCTTCGCTTTCGCACCGCCCCTCGGCCAATGCTTGAGCCAGATCCCGCTGCGGCTGCCGCGCCGCCTGGTCTTCCAGCGAGTAGAGGCAAGCGATATGTCGGCCGACAATCTCCTCGGCCGGGTAGCCGGTCATCTGCTCGGCAGCGGCATTCCAGGTGACTACCTTGCCAGCTGGATCGAGCCTATAGATCGCCCGATCGCGGACACCATCGACCAGTAGCCGAAATTGTTCTTCGCTCGCGCGCAGCGATCGCTCGGTCTGTTTAAGCCGGTCGATGTCGACGGCCACGCCGATCCAGCGGTCGAGCTTGCCGGCGGTATCAAAGATCGGTCGGCCACGATTGAGATGCCAACGGTACTCGCCGCTCGCCCCGTGGCGAAACCGCATTTCCTCTTCCCAATCGGCCGCCGCTTCCACAATCGACTGCCACCTGGCGCCGACGCGTTCGCGGTCTTCGGGGTGGATCGCGGAAAGCCAGCCGTCGCCGTAGGTTTGCTGCGGCGAAAGCCCTGTGTAATCGTGCCAGAACGGGTTGCAGTAGACGGTGTAGCCGTCGGCCCGCGCCAGCCAGACGATCCGCGGCGCAAGTTCCGTCAGCAATTCGCTGACGTCGGCCAGGCTGGGGGGTAGGTCGTCCATTGAACAGCCCCCCAGACGCTTATTTCAACTCGTGGTCGGCCGGCCGGACTCCGGTTTTGAAGCCGTTGAACTTGAAGTTCGAAGGCTCATATGCGCCGACCAGTTCGACATTCGCATCGGCCTTGATCGCGTCTTCGAGCCCCATCGCCCAGTAGCAGGCGTTAACGAGGAGCCGCCGCGATCCTGCGGACGGCAGATCGTTGGCCGCGCCGATCGTCGAGGTGAACACCCGCGCCGGTTTGCCCGCGGCGCCCTTGTAGGTTTTGGTCCAGGCGATCGGCATCATCGGGTCGTTCACTTTCCCTTCGACGGGCTTGTCGTCGGGCTTCATCCCCTCGAGCACCTGACCCAGGACCAGCGGCTGGCTATCGCCGGGGAGCGGCAGCCGCACGCCGTAGACATCGGTCGGTCCCCAGATGTCGCCGTCCTTGATCCCGCGGAGGATCGGATGCTCGGCCTGGCCGGGGGCGATGATTCCGCGGGTGCTCTGCGAGCCGTGCCGGCCGTGATGGCTGATCCACGTTTCGCCGAGCACCTGCCGACCAAAGCCCTGTTCGTAGCCTGGCTCCTTGCTGGTCCAGGTGTACTTGCCGAACTTGGCCGACTTGGTGTTGAAGGCGTGCGTCGCCGTGCGGATGCCGATGATCGGCCGGCCCGATTCGATGTAATCGACCAGATGCTGCATCTGCTCGTCGGGCAGGTCGCGGAACCGGGTGAAGATCACCAGGAGGTCGGCCGACTCGAGCGCTTCGAGGCCGGGAATGTTGCTCGCATTGGGATTGATCGTCCCGTCGTCGCCGATCGGAAAGAGCACCGTGCATTTAAAGCCGTGCCGGGTGGCCAGGATTTTGCCAAGCTGCGGCAGGGCTTCTTCGGAGCGGTATTCCTCGTCGCCCGCCACCAGGACGATGTGTTTTCCCTGGCCGGGGCCGGCCTTGCCTTCGTAGACGACGCCCGCGGCGAGGAGCGGCGCGGCGAGAAGCGACAAGGCGAGACCGCCGATTGCGGCGTTAACGATTTTCGACAAGTGGTGAGACGTCATGAGCGGTGTGGCAAGACGATGGAGAGGAAGAAACGGGCCAGCGGAGGCAGAGTCCAGGCCGATCGCCCGCCTGCCAAGATTACTAGAACACACGGCCCCTCGCGAGGCAATTCGGCGAGGTCCGACGGGCATCGCCGGCACCGTAGTCAGCGACTGCCGCTACCCCCCAAGACCTGCTCGAGTTGCCAGATGGCGAGCGGTCTGAGTTGATGGAGACGGAAATGAGTGCCAAGGGAAGCCGACTTGCCGCAGATCAACGCAGAAGGACGCAGATTGTAGAGAGGTCGGCACGGAATGTACTCGATCTGCGTTTATCCGCGCCCATCTGCGGCCAAAATAGTCGCTCACGTTTCTCGGTGCTCAAATTCGGAGCGCCGACGATTGAGTTCATCTCCTATCCGAAACCACGGGGCGAGACAGAACCAGGCTTCCCCTGACTCCCAGTCGATCATCCGCTGAACTGCTTTCGTGCATGATTCTCGGTCGACAATAGTCCAAGGACTCAATGGAAACAAATTTTCGTCGCTGAGTCGGTATCCGTCGCCATCCAAATACCACGGCTGATTTCCCTCTTCATCTTCCTGTTCAAGAAGTGCGAGAATTTGCGCCTTTTCATCGTCAGTCCACTGAAACCGCCCTCGCAGAACGTCCTCCGTCCGAGATTCCACCGCAAACCGAGACCTGAAATCGCGATACGCAATGGTGACGATAACCTCGTGACCTGGATTGGTCATTTCGTTCTCTCCTCAATGACCTTTACCATCACGCGTTGCGGTCGATACGTTTTACATCGTTGCCGAGCGTTCTGAAGTTACTTGCTCTCCCCCGCCATCTTCTTCGCGGTGGCCTCCGCCCCGCGCATCACGCGGAGGATATTCCCGCTCATGAGCTTGGCGATGTCGTCGGCTT
>JALORD010000462.1 GCA_025459145.1 Pirellulaceae bacterium
CGAACTGCAGCTCGTGTGGCAGAATCAGCTTCCCCAGGTCGCCAGCTCGTGCAACGGCTGCGGCCGCTGCCGGACGCAGTCGCCCGATACGCGGATGTGTCCCATTTTCCGCACGGCCCCGGCCGAAGAAGCGTCGCCGCGGGCCAAGGCGAACTTGATGCGGGCGATTATCGCGGGCGATCTCGATCCGGCGCTCCTGGCCAAGGACGAACTGAAGGCGATCGCCGATCTTTGCGTGAATTGCCATCAATGCCGGCTCGAGTGCCCGGCCGCCGTCGATATTCCCAAGCTCATGATCGAGGCCAAGGCGCAGCATGTCGCCGCCAGCGGCCTGGGGACGAGCGATTGGCTCCTGTCGCGGCTCGACAAATTCGCGGGATGGCTCTCGGCCTTCAGCTCGGTATCGAACTATGCCCTGCACCATCGCTGGACGCGGTGGCTGCTCGAGAAATCGACGGGACTCGCACAAGGACGCAAGCTCCCCCGCGTCAGCTCGACGAGTTTCCTGCGGCGGGCCGAACGCCGCCGCCTGACGCGGCCGACGCGGCGCACCGGCGGCAAGGTGCTGTACTTTGTCGATCTGTACGCCAACTGGTTCGACGTGCAACTCGCCGAAGCGTTCGTCGCCGTGCTGCAGCACAACAATATCGCCGTCTATGTCCCCCCCGAGCAGACTGGCTCGGGAATGGCGGGAATCGCCCTGGGGGACATCGAGCGAGCCTCAAAACAGGTAAATCGCAATGTGCGGGTCCTGGCCGAAGCGGTCCGCCAGGGTTACGAAATCGTCTGCACCGAGCCGACGGCTGCCCTTTGTCTCTCGCACGAATACCCCCACCTGATCGACGACGATGATGTCCGCCTGGTGGCCGAGCACACGCACGAAGCGTGCGACTACCTCTGGCGGCTGCATCAAGGGGGAAAGCTCGAACTCAATTTTCGCCCGCTGAACGTCGTGGTTGGCTATCACTTGCCATGCCACCTGCGGGCTTTGGAGGTCGGCACGCCGGGGGAAAACCTGCTCAGGCTAATCAAAGGAGTGAACGTTCGCCGGATCGAACGGGGGTGCAGCGGCATGGCGGGGACGTTCGGCCTCAAGCGCGAGAACTATCGGGCCAGCCTCCGTGCCGGTTGGGGGCTGATCAGCGGGATGCGCGATCCGATGATTCAAGTCGGGACGACGGAGTGCTCTTCGTGTAAAATTCAGATGGAGCAGGGGACGACGAAGCCGACGATCCATCCGCTGAAAATCCTCGCACTGGCGTATGGGCTGATGCCCGAACTCGAAGCGCTATTGACCGCGAAAAGCGAAGAGCTGACGGTGACATGATTCTCCGCGTGAAGTTGTTTGCCGTAGCCAAGGAGCGAGCCGGTCGGGAGAGCGTCGAAGTAGAAATCGGCGATGGCGGGACCGTGCGGGAGCTACGCGCGGCGCTTGCGACGCAGCATCCGCCGCTGGCCGATCTCATCGAGCGGGTCCGACTGGCGGTGAACAACGAGTACGCCCGCGACGAGCTGGTACTGGCGCCGGGGGCCGAGGTGGCCGTGATTCCGCCAGTAAGCGGCGGGTGATCGCTCAACTTCCCATCAATATGAACTCCTCGACACTAGACTTCGTCACGCGTATCCATTCCCGGGAGGACCTGCCGGAATTGCTGGCGGCCGAGCGCGCCGTGGCCATGCTGAGCGTCGACTGGTCAGGCCCCGAGCGGAAAGGACGTGAGCGATTTCTGGCGCTGGCCCACCGCTGGCAGGACGCGGGCTTGCCGCCGGTCCAGTTTTTTCTGATCAACGAAGACGACGACACGCTCCGCGATTTCTTCCCACGGCAGATTCGCTGCGCTTGCGTACCGCTCGGGGCAGGCGCGGTGCACTGGCTCGCCCGAGGGAAAGTTTTACGGAGCGAAATGCAGATCGCCGACTGCCCCGTGAGCCAGTTAGTGGCCTGGACCGCCGAGCTCTGGCCAGCCGAGTTGGGGCCCGCCAAGGCGGGTGGGCCAGTCGAGTCCGCTGGGGAATCTCGTCCCGGAGAACCGGCGTGATCAAGCTCGTTCACGAACCGATCGATTCGCAGGCGGTGCTAGATAGCGTCGCTTCGCACGACGCGGGCGCGGTCGTACTCTTCCTGGGAACGACCCGCGCGGTGACGCACGGACGCCGGACGGCGTCGCTCGATTACGAGTGCTATCCCGAAATGGCCGAAAAGAAGCTGGCCGAGCTCGAAGCGCAAGCCCGCGACCGCTGGCCGCTCGTCGGCTGCGCGATCGTCCATCGCCTGGGACATCTCGAACTGGGCGAGGCCAGCATCGCCATTGCGGTGAGTTCCCCGCACCGAGCGGTCGCCTTCGAAGCCGGCCAGTGGCTGATCGACACGATCAAAGAAGTCGTCCCGATCTGGAAACGGGAAAACTGGGCCGATGGAACGACGGAGTGGGTACACCCGGGACTCGCCAGCGGCGAGAATGACTAAGGACCAATAACCAATTTCCAAACAAGCACCAATGCTCGAAATTCAAAATGAGCCTGGCGGAGATGGTTTCGGTCATTCGTCCTTGAACATTCGGATTTGTTTGGTCCTTGGTGCTTGGTGATTGGTCATTTGAATCACATGGCAGATTCTGCACGACTTATCGACCCCCTCGGCCGCATCCACACCAACCTGCGGATCAGCGTGACCGATCGCTGCAATATCCGCTGTTTCTACTGCATGCCGGACGAGAATATCCGCTTCAAGCCGCGGCACGAGTTGCTTTCGTTCGAGGAGATCGAGCGGTTTGTGCGGGTCGTGGCCCCCTTGGGGGTCAATAAGCTCCGGCTCACCGGCGGCGAGCCGCTCGTGCGGGCCGATCTGCCGGCGCTCATTGCTAAACTCGCATCCATCGACGGAATCCGCGACATCGCCCTGACGACCAACGGCATCTTGCTGGCCGAACAGGCTCAGGCGCTCAAGGACGCGGGGCTGGCGCGGGTGAATATCAGTCTCGACACGCTCACCGAGGAAACGTTCCGCCGGATCGCTCGCCGCGAGGGCCTCGATCGCGTGCTCGCGGGCATCGCCGCGGCCAAGCGGGTCGGCTTTGAGCAGATTCGCTTGAACGCGGTCGCCATCCGCGGAATCACCGAGCCCGAGATCGTGCCGCTGGCCCGCTTCGCCCGCGATGGAGACATGGAGATGCGGTTCATCGAGTTCATGCCGCTCGACGCCGAGGAGCAGTGGCAGCATGACCAGGTTCTGTCGGGCGAAGAGATCCGCCGGCAGATCGAAGCGGCGATCGGCCCGCTCGAGCCGGCGCCACGCCCCGATCCCAGCCAGCCGGCGAGCGATTTTCAGTATGCCGACGGGAGCGGCACTGTCGGTTTCATCAACCCGGTGTCCCAGCCGTTTTGTGCCGACTGCAATCGTCTGCGTCTCACGGCCGAGGGGCAGATTCGCAATTGCCTGTTCTCCACCGTCGAGTGGGACGCTCGCGCGGTGCTGCGCGGCGGCGGAAGCGACGAAGAACTGGCCCAACTCGTCCGCGAAGCCGTGTGGGCCAAAAAGCCAGGACACGGCATCGACTCGTCGGAATTCATCCGCCCTCAGCGAGCCATGTATCAGATTGGGGGCTGAGGAGGGAACGGAGGACAGGGGACAGGGGAGAAGGCCTTGCCCCGTTCCCTACTTCTTCCGCATCTGCACCTTATCGAACGCCGCGGCGCCGGTGGCGCCGAACAGGCCGATTCGCAGGATTCCTTCGCGAGCATTGGGGGGAATCCGGAATGTCTTCGATTCCTCGCGCCACTCGCTGGAGCCGTGGAAGGGGCCCATCGAGAGCGTTCCCAGATCGCGCCGCTGGTCGTCGTAGAGCGTCACGCCGACGAAGCACGCTTCGTCGCGGAGTTGTCCCGGCACGACGCTGTCGGTCTTGATCCAGGCCGAGACGGTCAGGTCGTGGACCTCGCGGCCATCGATGCCAAACCCTTGCAAGAGGTGCGACGCCAGCCCCGGCTCCTTATTCTCGAACACGAGGTGGTGCTCACCGTCGGGCGACTTCTGGTCTGCCACGCGCTTCACTTGCCGTTCGTAGTACCAGCCCGGCTGGCCCCCCGCCTCGAAGCCCTGCTCTTCGAAACTGCCGTTCACGACACTCGGATTCGTCGGATCGGGCTTCACCTCGCGGGCCGCTTCCGCCTTGCCAGTCATGGGGACGAACAGCGTCGGCACGAGCGCCTCGGACTCGAGCTTGTCCCCCTTCTTGCGAAACAGGTACAGCGTCTGCGAGTAGCGTTCGCCGACCGGCACGACCATCAGCCCGCCATCGGCCAGTTGCTC
>JALORD010000463.1 GCA_025459145.1 Pirellulaceae bacterium
TGCGGCCCATTCGGCGGCAGGACGGTCACAAAGCCGACCCGCTCGGCCTGCCCATCGGACCAGAGTGCGCCAAACCGGCCTTTCACTTGCGCACTGGGGATGTAGCGCTTGTTGGTCATCCAGGCGAGGCACGCCCCGGGATTGGTGTTCACGGTCGGTTCCAGGGCGGTCATCGTGCGGACATCGTCCAGATTCGCCGCCCGGAAGCCCGACTGCGTGTGATACACCCGCTCGCTCATCGCGATCGTGTTGCTCGACCCGTCGGTGATGTGGTTGAAACCCTTGCAGCGATTGGAACCGCCAAAGACACCCCGTGTAGCGACGTTCGGCCCATTGTGGTTGGTAATCGTGTCCCCCAGGCTGAACGCGTAGCTGTTCTTCCCCACGCCCGTGCCGAGCCCCAGGATGTTGTCCGACGGGCAGACGATCACCTTCAGCTGCACGCGATGCGGCGGCCAGTTGGCGTTCGTGTACCAGCCGGCAGGGCCGCCCGGGACGATGCTGATGCTCGCATTGCCCGCCTCGATCTGCTGGGCCATCGGCTGCTGTTCGATGAACGGCAAAAGGAACAGAAACGCGCTCTTGCGGTCGTAGTTGCCGCTCCGGCGGGCCGTGTCGGTCGTGCTCACGATCGAATTGCCGGTACCCCCTCTTCGAGGCGGGAACGAATTGTAGGTGTCGTGGTAATTGTGGAGCCCGATCCCGAACTGCTTCAGGTTGTTCGAGCACTGCGAGCGGCGAGCCGCTTCGCGGGCCGCCTGCACCGCGGGAAGCAAGAGCGCCACCAGAACGCCGATGATCGCAATCACGACCAGAAGTTCGACGAGCGTAAACGCCCGCCCCCGGAGCCTTGCGGCTCGTGTCCCAAAAACCATAACCCACCTCGCCAGAAGAAGTACGAACGAAAAGAATCGCACAAGAACCGATCGACACCGGCTGACTGCGGATTGCAGCAGCCGGAGATCAACGCCAAGACAGTACCGACAGGAGATAAGACTTTTGCGAAAATATCTTTGTCTTGGCGCAAATGCAATAAGCTTTTCCCAAAATTTCGTAACTTCCCGAGAATATTCCGCGCGGCTAATAGACACGATCTAGGTGGATAATTCGTGCTCGACGATCATCGCGACGGCTTCGCCCCCCCCTAAACAGAGCGCGGCAAGGCCATAGCGCGCTTGGCGATCGTTCAGTGTATGGAGCAATGTGGTGAGGATGCGGGCCCCACTGGCCCCGATCGGATGCCCCTGGGCAATCGCTCCTCCGCGAACGTTTACCTTGGCCTGGTCGAGCCCCAGGGGGCGCATGCAGGCCAGGCACTGCACGGCGAAGGCTTCGTTCAGTTCGACGAGGTCGATCTGATTGATTGCCAGGTTGGCCTTCGCCAGTACACGCTCGATTGCCGCCACCGGCGCGACGAAGAGGTCCGCCGGCTGGGCGGCGGCGGTGGCCGTGGCCACGATTCTGGCTTTCAGGGGAGTTTCGCACTTTTGGGCCGTCGCTTCGTCGGCCACGACGAGAGCAGCCGCTCCGTCGCTGATCTGCGAGGCGTTGCCGGCGGTCGCCGTGCCCGTGGGCGAGAAGGCCGGCCGCAGCTTGGCCAGCGCGGCGAGCGTCGCATCGGCCCGCGGCCCTTCGTCCTGCTCGACGAGGAGCGACTGTTTGCCGGCGGCAACCTCCATCGGCACGATCTCGCGGCGGAAGTCGCCGGCCGCGATTGCCTGGGCGGCTCGCTGTTGGCTCGCCAGGGCAAAGGCGTCTTGATCCTCCCGGCTGATGCCGTGCTTTTCGGCAGTCCGATCGGCCAGCGTCCCCATCCCTTCGCCCGAGAGCGAGCAATGGAGCCCGTCGTGCTGCAGGGCGTCGACGGCGGTCTGCGAGCCGTAGCGCCAGCCGGTGCGTACGCCAGCCAACAGATGCGGCGCTCGGCTCATGTTTTCCATGCCGCCGGCGACCACGATGCGGGCATCGCCGGCCCGAATCGCCTGGTCGGCCAGCATGACTGCTTTGAGCCCGCTGCCGCAGACTTTGTTGATCGTGAGGGCCGGTACCGCGGCGGGAATGCCCGCGGCGAGGGCCGCTTGTCGCGCCGGAGCCTGGCCAATTCCGGCCGAGACGACATTGCCGAGGATGACTTCGTCGACCGCCGCCGGATCGATGGCCGCATCGGCCAGGGCGGCACGAATGGCCGCGGCCGCGAGCTGCGGTGCTGGCGTACCGGCGAGACTTCCCAGGAACTTGCCCAGCGGAGTGCGGCGCGCGGCGAGGATGTAGGACGACATGGGGAGGGCTCCGGAAAGTGGCTGGTGCGGGTGGCTAGCGGGGACGAGGGCCGCCGAATTCCGTTTGGCAGGTCCCTCTTACATCGTACCGCTGGCAGATTGCCCGAGCGGGTGAGACGACTGGCGTGAGCCTCGCGACTAGTACCGCACGACGCGCCGCAGGAGCCAGTAGCCGATCGCCACGCAGACGAGATTGGCGATCCAGACGGTGTAGGGCGGCAGGGCGCCGGCTTTCGCCCGGTCGAGGCCGAAGGCGAGGAGCGGGTAGTAGATCACCAGGATCGGAAAGAAGCAGGCGAAGAAGGTGCTCATCACGTCGGCCCGCCGCCAGAGGATCGCTAGCGGCGCGCCGACCAGGACAAACGCCAGACAGCTGAATCCGCTGGCCCACCGCCGCCAGGGCTCGGTCCGCAGCTTATGCAGCCGCGTGTAGGCATCGTCGAGCGTCTTCCGCCGCGGCCGCCAGATCGGTTCGGCCAGCGATTCAAGTTCTCCCGTCGCCAGGGCCATGCCCATTTCGGCGGCCAGGACTTGCTCGAGCTGGCGAATGCTCGCCTGCTGCTGGGTAATTTCGTGGTCGATCCGCCGAAGGGGAACATACGCCGGGCTGTCCTCTTTGATCTCGCGGGCCGAGGCGTAGCGGAGCGGAATCTCCTGGATCGTGGTGCCCGGGAGCGAACTCCAGATGCCGTCTCCCATGTCGAGCTGCGCATCGGTCAGCACGAGGCTCAGCGTGTTCCGTTCCAGGTTCGAGCGGAGCTCGGCCTCGACCGCATTGAGTGTGATCAGCGGGACGTCGTCCGTGGGCTGGAATTTCATCGTCACCCGCTGGAGCTTCTTCCCTTCGACCCCTTTCACGATGATCGAGAACCGCGGATTGGCAAACGACCGCTGCGTGCGGAGCATGCCGTAGGCGATCTCTTCGACCGACTGCAGGACGACCCGCTGCACGCCCGCCTGCCCCCAGGAAAACGCCACGTCGTTGAGCCAGACCGCCACGACCGACAGCATGAACGCCAGGCCAAACGCCGGCCACAGGATCGTGAGCGGCGAGATGCCGGCCGACTTGATGGCGATCACTTCGTTGTCGGCACTCAGCCGGCCGTAGACGAGACAGACGGTGAACAGGATCGTCCCCGGCACGGCAAACACCAGCGCCGTCGGCAGGACGAACGGCACCAGCCGGAGCGTCGGCAAGAGGCCCAGATTCATCCGCCACGCCTCGCTCCCGATCAGGATCACGACCATGAGGAGCGTGAGCCCAAACACGATGATCAGGAACCAGCCGACGAGATCAAGCAGGATGGAGCGAATGATGATGGGCATGGAGGGCGCGCTTCCTTGCGGGAGGACCGCAGTTTACCGCGCTTCCGCGGGATGCCCAATTTCAGTTTTTCGGCGGGATTTGCCGCGGTACCACCCTTTCACGCCACTTTCCGCAGTACCAGCGTCGTATTCGTGCCGCCGAAGCCGAACGAGTTGGAGATCGCCACGCGGACCTCGGCATCGACTGCCTGATTCGGCACATGGCACAGATCGCAGTCCGGATCGGGCGTGTCGAGGTTGATCGTCGGCGGCAGCGCCTGCCGCTCGATGGCTCCGATGCAGGCCGCCGCTTCGACCGCGGCCGCCGCACTGACCAGATGCCCCGTCATACTCTTGGTCGAGCTGATCGGCGTCCGCGCGGTTCGCTCGCCAAACACCAGCCGGACGGCCCGGGCCTCGGCCCGGTCGCCGACGGTCGTGCTCGTGGCGTGGGCGTTGATGTAGTCGACCTGCCCGGGTTCGACCCGAGCATCGGCCAGGGCCATCTGCATCGCCGCGGCGGCAGGCCGCGGGTCGTCGCTCGGAATGATCATGTGCGAGGCGTCGCTGCTGGCGCCAAAGCCGGCGATCTCAGCATAGGCTCGCGCACCGCGGCGGCGGGCCGACGAGGCCGATTCGAGCACGAACAGCGCCGCCCCTTCCCCCATCACAAAGCCGTCGCGATCGGCATCGAACGGGCGCGAGGCCCGCGCATATCGACAAGGCCGCGGCGGATCCACTGCCGCCCGACCGCCAAGGCGTAGTTTGCACTCGCGCAGGCCGATCCCAGGACGCTCGTTGGCCCTGCGGGCAGCTCGAGCCGCGTGCGGAGAAACTGCACGAGCGCCTCGTGCGGCTCTTGCGGATGCTGAATGAGCGTGCCGCCGGCGAGCCAGTCGGAAAGCCACTGCCGATACCACTCGCCTCCCTGGCCGATGACGATCCCGACGCGCAGCTGGCGGCATGCCTCGCGCAAACCCGCACTGTCTCGTAGGCCAGCACTGTCGAGCGCCTCGGCCCCGCACCAGAGGGCCATTTGCCGCAGTTTCCCGAGCGCCGCAAACGCGGCCGGATCGACGCCACTCGGAACTGGCACCGCGTCGACCTGGCTGCCGACAACCGGCACCAGCTTGTCGCCCTGGCGATCCAGCAGTTGCCGCGTGGCCGAAGTGCCGGCCAAGAGGCTGCTCGTGAGCGACTCGAGCGAGTGCCCGAGCGGCGTGACGGTTCCTACGCCGGTGATCCAGACTGCGTCGGTCATGAGGCGAGGGATGAGGGGCTAGGGGTGAGAAGGGGCGAGGTCAGGCGGCGGCGGGCAGGTCGAACGTGTGCGACCGCGCCGCGGCGGGAAGCTTCATTTCAATTCGGCCGCCCCAGGGCAAGCGGCATTGCCACCGCGTCGACAAGCCTCGCGCGGCCGCATCGATGCACGCCGCCAGTTCCGGCACGGTCGGTTCCGGCCAGGGACTCTTGCCGCCGTGGGCCAGCGGACCCTCGAGCGCGATCGACAGTCGGCCGGGCGTGGCGGCCCGCCAGTCGAGGGCGATCGCCACGGCATAACAGAGCGGATTGTTCTGCGGATTTCCCTGGGCATCGGGAATCGGTTCCGGATCGAACTGCGACAGGAGCAGCCACAGGCCGGGAACGAGCGCCGGATCGAACAGGGAGAGCGCGGTCGTGAGCCCTTCGGCCACCGACCACGGTCCGCCGCCGATGCCCACATTGGGCCCGTGCAAGCCAAGGGCGATGCTCGCCGCTCCCGACACGCTGTGCAGTGAGTTCTGCGCGACTTGATACGCCGGCACGCCCGAGTTCCCGCGTTGGGGAAACGTATCGAGCACGGCAGCCCCGGCCAGGCGGCCAATGAACCGCGGCGCGGCCACTACGCCCCAGCCCTCCATGTCGGCCGGCGTGAGCCCGCTCTGGGCGAGTGCCTGGCGAACCGCGGCGAGGGCCGTGATCGTCTGTTCGTCGGCGTGTTTCAGAAAATGGCCCGGCAGATCGACACCCGGAACGAGCGGCGGGCCTTTGCGGTGCGGAGCAAAGTCGGCCAGGCGGATCGTCGCCGAAGCGGCGGCGACGATGCCAGCGGAGAGCGGAGCCGCAGGCGACTCAAAAATGGCCACAGCAATCGGCTCCTCGGCTAGGCGGCTTTGGCAGAGGAATTGGCGGCCATCTTCCGCTCGATCGTCGACAGCAAGTCGCCGACCGTCGTGATTTTGTCGAAATCCCGGCTGTCGAGCGTCACTCCCAGCGAGCCTTCGGCCCGGAGCATGACCGAGAGTAGATCGACCGAGTCGAGCTTCAGCTCTTCGCGGACTTTCACCGCGTCGTCAAACCGGTCCGGCCGTTCCCAGGTTTCCTGCTCGATCAAATCGACCAGCGTCTTGCGCAGCGTTTCGCGATCCATGCGAGTAATCCTTCACTCTCGGGTGCTAGCAGGGGGCGCCCCGCCCCGGACGACCGGAGAGGGAGGTTAACATACCCACACCAGGGTCCAAAGAGCGTTTTTTGCCCGCGGGCGGAACGCGGCTCAAGCGACGGGTCCTCCCGGTCGGCAGGGGGCGAGCAGGTTCGTGCTGGAGTACGATGATGCGGACGAGTGGGCGGGCCCACTAGGCCGCCTGCTCGTATTGCCACAAGCCAGACCGGAGCCAAACCGATGACGATCAAGCCGCCCGTGGGAGCCGTGTGGCTCACCTGTCTGCTCGCCGTGAGCGCCTTGGTTTC
>JALORD010000464.1 GCA_025459145.1 Pirellulaceae bacterium
GACGACGGGCAACCACCTGACGCGCGAGATCAAGGCGGCCCTGTGCGACGCGGTGACCGGGCAGAATGGCCTCGAGAAAATCGACCGCGTACCGAAGATCTATAGCGGCTCGGCTGGCCTGGGGAGCCGCGATGTGCGCCCCGGCGACATCATCGCCGTCGTCGACAATATGCGCGAGGATGGCCAGGACTATTTCTGCGTAGGAATCGATCATCCGCTGGCGCTCCAAGTGACGGAAGATCCCGACCTGCGCGAGCCGGGGTCCTTCTCGATGCGGGGCCATTCGGTCGGCGGCTTTGGCAGCGTGACGACGAACAAGGTGATCGCCACGATCGCGGGCGATGTGTTCGGCATGGATGTGCAGGCGTATCCCAAGTACGGCAGCGAAAAGAAGGGGCTGCCGACGACGTACTACCTGACGATCTCCGGCCAGCACATTCGCCTGCACAGCGAGCTGGAATTCGTCGAACTCGTCGTGCTCAATGACACGACGGCCCTCTTCAGCGGCAATCCGCTCGTGGGGCTCGTCGCCGGGGGAGCGCTCGTGATGCAGTCGCCGTACGCCAATCCGCAGGATGTCTGGGCCCGCATTCCCGAGCATCACAAGCGGTTTATTCGCGAGAAGCAGATCCGCGTCTATTTTGCCGACATGGTGCAAATCGCCCGCGAAGTGGCTAGCGTCGCCGACCTGCAGATGCGGATGCAGGGAATTGTGCTCCTCGGCGCGTTCCTCAAGCTCACGCCGTACGCGAAGCGCAGCGGCATGACCGACGACCAGGTCTACGCCGGCGTCGAAAAGGCGATCCGCAAGTACTTCGGCAAGCGCGGCGACCGCGTCGTGCAGGACAACATGACTTGCATTCGACGCGGATATGAGGAAGTTCGCGAAGTTCCGCAATCCACGATCCAAGCATGAGGCACCGTGACTTGTCGGCCGCAAATCACCAAAGTCCAAGCACCAAATGACAAACAAGCACCAAGTCCCCAAGGCATGAATGACCCAAACCGCACGCCGCGCTTTGACCTTGAGAATCGAACATTTCAATT
Organism: Pirellulaceae bacterium; assembly: GCA_025459145.1. Classification (GTDB taxonomy): domain Bacteria; phylum Planctomycetota; class Planctomycetia; order Pirellulales; family Pirellulaceae; genus CAYLLN01. Next base: position 1,048 of record JALORD010000464.1, read on the forward strand.
CGCAAAACAGATTCGCGCATTCGTCAAACGGCTGCCCCGAACGGTCTGCAATCTGGAGGACGTACGACAGCTGGCCAGGTCGTCAAATTCGTGCGGCGCGAACTACATCGAAGCAAACGAGGCTCTAAGCAAGAAGGACTTCATCATGCGAATCAAGATTTGCCGCAAGGAAGCCAAGGAAAGCGGCTTTCACCTGCGCCTTCTCGATGTGGGAAGTGACCCTGACGTAGACCGGGAGCGAGACCGATTGGCTGGTGAGGCATCAGAACTTGTCAAGATTTTCAATGCCATCCTGCAGAAGAGCCAGTAGGCCGTGCTGGCCGTTTTTAACATTTGATATTTGTCATTGGTGATTGTTTGTCATTTGGTGCTTGCGATTTGGTCATTCAACCGCCTTCAATCCCTTACCGAGGCCGTCCCATGTCCGTTGCCACCAAACCTGCATCGATGAACGAAGCCAGCGCCCACGATCCGTTCAACAACAGCAGCTACGGGACGCTGGTTGATGCGCCGTACAAGCCGGTGAATTTGCCGGTTTTGGATGTCGACGACTTCAACAACCGGATCATCCGCAGCTACGAGGAAGGGAAGGCCGAGAAGTGCCTGCCGGCCGACCTCGCCGTGGCCCGTTCGCTCGTTCCCGCCGGCACGGCCACCTTGCGCGATTTCAGCTACATCGCGCCCGACATCCCGGAATACATCCCCAGCAACTGCACCGGGTGCATGGACTGCGTCACGCTCTGTCCCGATACGGCGATCCTGGGCAAAGTGCTGAGCGAGAGCGAGTTCGAGCAGAAGATAGCAGCGATCAACGATCCGGCCGAGCGGGCGATGTTCCGCGCCCAGTGGTCGAAGACCCGCAAGTACTACGAGGGACCGGCGAAGAAACTGGGCGAAGGGGGCCTGTTCAACATCATCATCGACCCCAGCAAGTGCAAAGGGTGCGCGGAGTGTGTCACCGTCTGCGACGACCATGCCCTCCAGATGATCCCCAAGACCGAGCAGGTGATGACCACGGTCCGCAAGAGCCATCGCCTGTTCAAGGAGTTCGGTCCGTCGGACAAGCGGTACGTCAGCGACAACCTGCTGATCGACATGATGCTGCACGAAAAGACGCATGTGTATACCGGCGGGGCCGGCTCATGTGCCGGATGCGGCGAAGGGACGGCGCTGCGGATGATGTGTGCCGCCACGGGAGCCAAGTACGACGATCAGTGGGGAATCATCGCCGCCACGGGCTGCAACACCGTCTATACCTCGACGTATCCCTACAACCCGTATCTCGTGCCGTGGGTCAATTCGCTGTTCGAGAACGCGCCGGCCATGGCGATGGGTGTTCGCGCCCGCTGGGATCAGATGGGGTGGCAAGACCGGCCGCTGTGGTGCATTGGCGGCGATGGAGCCATGTTCGACATCGGCTTTCAGTCGCTCTCGCGGATGTTCGCCAGCGGGATGAACATCAAGGTGTTTGTGCTCGACACGCAGGTCTACAGCAACACGGGGGGCCAGGCGAGCACCAGCAGCTACACCGGCCAGAACACCAAGATGAGCGTCCACGGCAAGGCAATCGCCGGCAAGCAGGAGCGCCGCAAGGAGATCGCCCAGATCGCCATGATGCATCCGCGGACATTCGTGGCCCAGACGACCTGTGCCCATACGAACCACTTTTACCGTGCCGTGATCGACGCGCTGGAGTTCGACGGGCCGGCCATCGTCTGCTGCTATACGACCTGTCAGCCGGAGCACGGCGTGGCCGACAACATGGCGACCGACCAGGCCCGCCTGGCCGTCGACACGCGGGCCTTCCCGCTGCTCATTTACGATCCCCGCAAGGGAGACACGCTTCGCGAGCGGCTGAGCCTGCAAGGGAATCCGGCCGTCAACGAAGACTGGTGGACCAATCCCAAGACCGGGCAGCAGGTCGATTTCCTCGATTTTGCCCGTAGCGAAGGCCGATTCGGCAAGCACTTCGACAAACAAGGCAACCCCAGCGAGACGCTGCTCCGGGCCAAACAGGACCGCCTCGAAAACTGGCACGTCCTGCAAGACTTGGCCGGTGTGCGTGGAATTAAGACCGCTGCCAAGCCAGCGCAGCCGCCGGCCGGAAACGGGCACGCCGCCCAGCCCGGCGGTGACTTCGCACCCGGCACGCGCATCAAGTATCGCGACGGCAGCACATGGGTGACCGGCGTGGTCGAATCGCTGGAGCCGACTGCAATCGTAAAACTCGACGACACGAGCGTGATCCGCACCAGCCGCGACATCCTGCTCGCGGGGGCGAAAGAGGGAATCATCGTGGCAGTGTAGCGAGGGTGGTGGATGGCCCTGTTTATTTCGATCCTCGTCTGGCTCGTCACGGGCTATTTCGGAGGGTACATCTTCGCGCACAAAGGATACTCACCCCGGTGGGGAATCGTCTGGGGGGTCGTCTTGGGGCCGCTTGGCCTCGGGATCGCCGCGTTGCTGCCGCCAACAGCGGAGGCGCGGGAACGGGCAATCGCCGAAAGCGCCACGAGACAAGTCCTATGGCAAGCGAATCAACGACAAGTCTGTCCGAGCTGCACACGCGAGAACTCGGGGATCACAAAAATCTGCCCGCGCTGCGGGCATCGGTTCCCGCAGGGAGCGGGATGACAGGGCAGGATGACAGGGGGCGGCGATTTGGTTAAGAGCGGCGATCTGGTGGGAGGCCCAACCATGCATGAAATCGACGGCGACTTACTGATCGGTGGCGAGCGGCTGAAGCACGTTCACGTCGAGCTCGAAGAGGAGCTGCCCTTGCCGGGCTCGCGGGAATGGATTCTGGCGGGGCACATGCACCTGACTCCCGAGCAGGGGGTGCAGGTCGAGACCGATCGGCCGTACCGGCTCGTGCTCGATGATGGCCGGGCGGCGCAAGTGGTCGTCTGCCGGATCTCGCCGGACGGCAAGCCCGACGACCTGCTGGCCGACTTTCGCGCGCCAGATCGGCAGTGACCGGCTGATGTCGCGAAGTTACGTCAGGGCAGTCAATAGCGTCGTCGCATAGTTGCCGACATCGGTCAGGACTGCGTCGCGCGGCTTCGTCGCCGCTTCGGCCACGCGGCGGACGATTGCCGAACCGACGATCAGACCATCGGCCACCGGAGCCAGTCGCTGGACATGTTCCGGCTGGCTGATCCCGAACCCGATGCAGATCGGCAGGTCGGTCTGCGTCCGGAGCCAGGCGACGTTGTCCAGGAGCGA
>JALORD010000080.1 GCA_025459145.1 Pirellulaceae bacterium
CGCTAAGCACGACCCCCAGTACGATGCCGCCGGCGCCACCGCGGTGCGCGACGCCGGCCCCGGTCCCGTCAACGTCGAGTACCATCGCCACATCGCGCCAATCCTGGCCCGCTCGTGCGCCGCGTGCCATTCGGCGCAGGACGGTCAGGAGCCCGCTGGCAAGCTCGATCTGACGGCCGATGGCGAGCTACTGCAAATCGAGAACCTCGGCAAGTTTCCCGGCACCTACGTGCGGCTCGCGCTCGACGAACGAGCCCGGTTCGGCCACAAACCGGTGCGGTACGACAGTTGGGGCTATCCGCAGGCCTCGCGCTATATCCGCAAGTTCCAAGCCCGCCGCAGCCTGCTCGTCTGGAAGCTGTTTGGCGAGCGGCTCGACGGTTTCTCGAACGATGATCATCCATCTGAGTCGCAGCCGGGCGCGGGCGACATTGTGCATCGCGGCGAACAGCTCGATCCCGAGCGGCACGCCTCGCGGATGGACATCGACTTCACGGGGAGCAGCATGCCGCCGCCGGACGCCGTGGCCGCCGGCAAGGTGCAGCCGCTCAGCGATGAAGACCGCCGGACGATTCTCCGCTGGATTGATCTGGGCTGCCCGATCGACCTTGATTTTCACCCGGGTTTTCCCGAGCACCGCGGCTACGGCTGGATGCTGGACGATAACCGGCCGATCCTGACATTGGCCCGGCCGCGGGAACAGGAGGATCAGCCGCTCGACCGCGCGGGAACAGGAGGATCAGCCGCTCGACCGCATCCTGATCGGCATGCACGACTACGATACGGGCCTGGACGAGAAGAGCTTCACGGTCAAAGCGAGCTTCGCGGTGAATGGCCAGCCCGCGGGTGCGAACCTGGCCGCGCAGTTCCGGGAGATCGATCCCGGAGTCTGGGAGCTCAAGCTCGCCGCGCCGCTAGCCGAGCTGCGCTCGGCGACGATCGATGTATCCGTGCGGGATGTCCAGGGAAACCTTACGAGAATCGAGCGGCGGTTCTCGATTGGCAAGTAAATCGCCGGTAGCAGCGGCTCAGCTATACATTCCCTCGCTGCCAATCGCTTCGAACGCGCCCGGGAAGTGTTCGATCTGCGGGGGGCGGCCATCGGCAGGCCAGGTAATTGCGACCACGTCGAAGCGGCTCTTCGCGTCCAAGAGATCGTGCCGCTGCAGGTAGGCGAGCGCCAGCCGCGTGAGCTGCCGCTGCTTGGCTTCATCGACGGCATCGGCCGGATGTCCCGCATCCTGCGTGGTGCGGGTTTTCACTTCGACAAAGACGACTGTCCGCCCGTCGACGGCAACCAGATCGAGCTCGCCGATCTGGCCGCGTTGGCCGCGGGCGACGATTATGTAACCCCGGCGCGCGAGAAACCTCGCGGCGGCATTCTCGCCCCGCCGGCCCAAGGGAAGCCGGCGGTCGAGGACCAGCCAGAGCGGTTCGGCAAGCCCCCACAACCAGCGCATCATCGCTGAAGAGTTGGGCCGGAGCCTTGGGCCGGTCGCTGGCGGGCCGACGGCCTAGGCCTTGGCCGCTTTGCCGCCGACCGCCTTGCGTTCGCGGAGGCGGACCGCCTTGCCCACGCGATCGCGGAGGTAGTACAGCTTGGCCCGCCGCGTGACGCCGCTCCGCTTCACCTCGATCTTGGCGATCTTGGGGGAGTGCAGCGGGAACTTACGCTCGACGCCTTCGCCGGACACGATCCGGCGGACGCTGAACATCTCCCGCGAGCCGCTCCCCGAGCGGGCGATAACCACGCCGCTGAAGACCTGGATCCGCTCATCCTTCCCTTCGAGGATGCGCGTGTGGACGTCGACGGTGTCGCCGATCTCGAACTGCGGCGGCTCGGCTTTCAGGCTGCTCGCCTCGACGAGCTTCATGACTTGCTGACTCATGGTTTAATCCTTCCCTTGTATTTCTTGACAACTTGTTGATGAATTGATGGTCGATGGACTCGCTGTCGGCGGGGCCAGCAGATCGGCCCGCCGCCGCCGCGTCGTGAGGTAACTCTGTTCGGCCCGCCACCGCTCGATCCGGGCGTGGTCGCCGCTCAAGAGTACCTCCGGTACCTCGTGGCCGCGATACACGCGGGGCCGCGTGTACTGAGCCCCCTCGAGCAATCCCGCCGCTCCACTGAACGAATCGCGCTGACTGCTTTCCTCGTCTCCTAGCACTCCCGGTATCAGGCGAATCGCCGCGTCGATGATTGCCATCGCCGCCACTTCTCCGCCGTTCAATATAAAATCGCCGAGCGAAATCTCGTCCGGCTGCAAAATGTCGAATACCCGCTGATCGAATCCTTCGTACCGGCCGCACACCAGGATCACCCGGGGTTTGGCCGCGAGTTCCTCCACAATCCGCTGATTGAGTGCCGGGGCCGCCCCCAAAGGGGCGATCGTCCACCTTGTGATGCTTGTCCTGCGACCACTGGCGGATATCGTGCAGGCCGACCCGCACCAGCCCGCGGGCGATTGCCTTGGCGAGCAAGCTCTGCCCGAGGTACCCCTCCAGCAGCGCGGGAAACAGCGTCAGCACATCGAACTGCATGGCATCGCTGGACACTTCCTGGCCTTACTATCAGCCGGCCGTGGCTTCTGCCCCCTCGGTCGCTTCAGCCGCTGGCTCGCCGGCACCTTCCTCGGCCGGCGCTTCGGCAACCGGTTCCGGCGGCTTCGGCGGCGGAATGTACGGGGCGGGAGCCTGCGGGCGGGTCATCTTGAGCCGCTCGAGCGCTTCCTGCTGAACCGCCGCGTGCGATCCGTTCTGCCCGTACTTCTTGATCAGCACGGCCACTTTCTCGGAAGGCTGCGCGCCGAGCGACAGCCAGTGTGCGATTCGCTCGCCATTGAGCACCGCGCGGGCGTCGGTGTCCTTGACCATCGGATCATAGTATCCGAGTTCTTCGAGCACTTTGCCGTCGCGCGGCGCCCGAATGTCCATCGCACAAATGCGGAAAAACGGGCGATGCGCCCGTCCCAACTTCTTCATCCGAATTCGAACTGTCACGCCATACCTCCGCGAAAAAATGACCGTCTTGTTTTGAATTTCAATCGGATTGTTTGTCACTTGTCATTTGTCATTGGTCATTTGCAAGTGACAAATGACAAGTGACCATTGACCCCTACGCCACATCCCCATCCTGCCGCCGGTCGAACTTTTGGCCCTTCTGTTCGCGCTGCTTCTTGCGGAGCTCCTTCTCGCGGCGTTTTTTCAGGTCGGCCTTCTCCTTGCTGGTGAGCCGTTTGCCGGTGTCGCCTTTGACCTTCGGCATCCGGGCGCCAGGATTGAGCATCCCGCTTTTCTGAATATCCTGCAGGGCCTGCATCCGCCCCATGGCTCCCTTGCCCGCCATCATTTTCATGATGGGAGCCATCGTGTCGTACTGTTTGATCAGGCCGTTCACCTCGGCCACCGGTACGCCGGCGCCGCGGGCGATCCGGTTCCGCCGGCTGGGATCGATCACCTTGGGAGAGCGGCGTTCCTGAGGCGTCATCGAGTCGATGATCCCTACGATCCGCTTCGATTCCCCCTCGGCGTTCATCCCGCTCATCGCCTTGACCATGTCGCCCATACCAGGCATCAGGCTGAGCATCTTCATCATCAGGCCGGGCTGCAGCAGTTGCTTGAGCTGCTTTTTGAAGTCGTCGAGCGTGAACTCGCCCGACTGCAGCTTGGCCTCCATCTCTTTCTGCTGCTCTTCGTCGACCACCTGCCGGGCCATCTGTGCAAGGCCGACGATGTCTCCCTGCCCCAGGATGCGGCTGACCATTCCTTCCGGGCGGAAAGGCTCGAGCGCATCCAGCTGCTCGCCGGTGCCGATGAACTTGATCGGCACGCCGGTGACGTGTTTCACGCTCAATAGCGCGCCGCCGCGGGCGTCGCCATCCAGCTTGGTCATGATCACGCCGTCGAGCTCGAGCGCCTCGTTAAACGCTTTGGCGCTGTTCACGGCGTCCTGACCGGTCATGCCGTCGACCACCAGGAAGACCTGATCGGGCTGCACCCGCTTGTCGATCCGGACCAACTGGTCCATCAGTTCTTGATCGATGGCCAGCCGGCCAGCCGTATCGAGCACGACGACCGAGACCTGATCCTTGCGAGCCTTGGCCACTGCGTTCTGGCAGACGACGACCGGATCCTGCTGCCCGGGCTCGGAATAAACCGGCACCCCGAGCTGCTGGCCGATCACATGGAGCTGCTCGATCGCCGCCGGGCGCTGCAAGTCGGCTGCAGCCAACAGCACACTCTTCTTGCTCTGCTGCAGGAGCTTGGCGAGCTTGCCGCAGGTGGTCGTTTTTCCCGAGCCCTGCAAACCGCACATCATCAGGATGGTGACATCCTTGCGGAGCGGGATGGCCGGATCGACCGGGCCCAGGATCGCGACCAGTTCCTGGTAGATGATCGCCAGGAGTTGCTGCGTCGGATCGAGCGCGAGGAGGACTTTCTCGCCCATCGCCTTCTGGGCGACGTGCTCAATGAAGTCTTGCGCCACGGAGTAGCTGACGTCGGCTTCGAGCAGCGCCTGCTCGACCGCCTTCAGCCCCTCGCGCATATTTGCCTCGGTCAGCTTAGCCTTGCCTTGCAAGGACTTCAGGGCCGATCGGAGACCAGTTTGCAGCGACTCGAACATCGGTACCTTCTCGCGGTCAGCGGCTGAGGCTTAAGTTGCCGCGGCCGGGGCGCGTAAAATTCACCTCGGGCACAAGGGGCCGGGCGAACCGGCGTCACGTGCCTGCGACAAATCCAAGCCAGCCAAGGACTTAGAGCCATAGCTGGCCTCATTTGGCCAAACGGAAGCTCCGTATTCTACCGGACGGGGGGCGAGGTTGTAAATCGGCTCTCGCGGGGCGAAAAATAGCAAATTGGCAAGCGGGGATGCCCCGGCTGTCTCCTCCACCAATCAGCGAGCGAAGCGATGAGTGGGCAAACGCAATCTTCGGAACCTTCCTCGGCCCCCGCGACACCCCTGTCACGAGTGCTCGAAACGTGCCTCTACGTGACCGATCTGGCCGCGGCGGAGGCGTTCTATCGCGACGTCCTGGGTCTCGCGCTTCACAGCGGGCAGGACGGACGGCAGGTCTTCTTCCGCTGCGGCCAGCAGATGGTGTTGCTGTTCAACCCCGACGTGTCGAGCCAATCGCCGTCCGAAGGGTTACCGATTCCGACCCATGGCGCTCGGGGCGAAGGTCACCTGTGCTTTGCCGTTCGCTTGGCGGAACTGCCGGCGTGGCAAACGCGGCTGGAGGCGCACGGAATAGCCATCGAACGGACGATCGACTGGCCCGGCGGCCGGAGCATTTACTTTCGCGATCCGGCGGGCAATTGCCTGGAACTGGCGACGCCGCGGATCTGGGGTTTGTCCGAAGAATCGCTCACGGCCGTTTGAGTCGAGCGCCGAGGACGCAACACGGTGCAATCTCGCGCCGCAAGAGGGGACGCCGCAGCAGGTCCAGACGCTACCGGAAAAATTCTTGACTCTCGCGCTACGAACTTCATACTAGCCGCCAGCGGGCCCGAGTGAGTTCTTGTCTTGCAGGCTTGCTCGACGCAGGTTGGAGTCCAGGGGCTCGAGTCCGCCAGCGCCCTCATCGGCGTTCGTCGGAGCGAGGCGGCCTTGCCAGCGCCTCTCCTCTTCTATCCGCTCATCAGGAGGTTTCGCCGTGCCACGCTCAGTGATCGATGCCGTCAGGCAAGGGGATTGGGATTTTGAGCCCACGACCGAGGCGGCGGTTCAGGTGCAAGCGACGGGCGCCATGCCCGGCACGAGCGAAAAACTGGATATACTGGCCGATCGACTTCGCCGCGGCTTGCCCCTCTGGCACCCCGGCGATCGCCGCAGTTTTGACGATCGTGAGGAAGCGTAATGGCCGGATTTCAGGTTTCGGTGCCGCACAGCATGGGGCGCGACGCGGCGCGTGATCGCGTCAGCCAGTTCATCGACAACATCCAGCGGGACTACCCGAGCGACATCTCGAATGTCCGCAGCCAGTGGTCGGCCGATCGGCTGGAATTCGGTTTTGCGGCCCGCGGGATGAACGTCGAGGGAACGCTCGTCGTCGAAGACGAAACGATCCACGTGTTTGGCCCGCTGCCGCTGGCGGCGATGTTTTTCCGCGGCAAAATCGAGCAGACGATTCGGCAGGAGTTGGAGAAGCTGCTTCAGTGAGCAGCGGAGGGGCTAGGGCTGGGAGTGAGAGTTGGCGCGGCGAGGATGTTCTTGATCTGCTGGATCTTTGACTCGTCGATGGGGCCTGATCGGGTTCCTCGACAGACTGCCCCACGGACTGCGATGTAGGCGGGGGCCAGCGGCAGTAGTTCGGTGATCGCCAGCTCGTCGAGCGAGCCGGCCAGGACGAGTTCGACTCCTGCGGCCCGAGCCTGTGCGGCCAGGACGTGCAATTCGCTCGCGGACAGGTGCGCTAGCAAGTTGCCGCGCGACTTGCCATAGGTATCGACCAGCAGATACGGACACCCCGCTTCAGCGCCAGCCTCCAGTACTTCCTCAGGACTCGGGGCGCCGGCCGATTGCCAATCGGCATATGCCACGGCGACGGGGCGCGTGCCCGCGGGCAAATTCTCCACCACGGCTCTCCAGCGCTGCGGCCAGCCCATGTCGCCGCGCATGCCTGCCAGGCCGACTTTGGCAAAGTTGGCCCTTGCCGCGGATGGCAGCCGCTCGGGATCGATCCCCTCGACCAGTTCCCCCAGGGCAAGGCTGACCGGCTGGCGTCCGGCGACGAACGCGACGACGCTCCGCCAAACTTCGGCCGAGGCGGCGCCGAGCGACCCGCGGCGGGGCTCCTTGACGTCGATCAGGTCGACCCCGGCGGCGAGCGCGATCCGCGCCTCGTCCAGATCCCGAACACTCACCAAGAGCCCGGTCATGCAGACGTCTCACCGGTGGTGGCAGGCGCACTGGCAGCCGCCGCGGCTGTGGCGGCCCGCTCGGCCTTGCGCTCGCGATGGATCTCGGCCAATCGGTGATTCAGCCGCTGAAAGACTTCCCGCTCGATCGGCTCGCACCACGCGCCGCGGATCGTGATGTACCCTTCGCACCAGTGGCCGATCGACGGATGAATCTCACCGTGCTTCCACTCGCTGGCCGCCTCCGCCAGACGAATGACGATGTTCCGCGTTTCGGGCTCGCGGCCGGCCAGTTTCGGCAGTTCGCTGTCTCCCTGCCCGGAAAAGAACACTTCGACCACGTCGATCGGCAGCCGGGTGGCTCGGTTCATGTGCGTATAAACGAGAAGCTCTCCCGGCTCATACGCGACTCGCGGCTGGGAGAGCGCGTAGGCGAGTCCGCCGAGCATCCAGATTGCTGGTAGTCCGAGCAGGAGCGCAATCCCGCTTGTTACCGGGCCGAGGCCATAGCCGAGCGCTAGGCCAAAGGCCCCGAGCGCAATCGCCAGCCACACGCCCGGCAGAATCATGCCGAGAAAAAGCGCGCGGCGGTTGTTCCGAAGCCAAACTTCCTGCATTCCTGCGTTGTAGCAAATCCGCCTGCAGCGGACAGGGGAGCCTGGTACGGCCAGCAGAGTGTCGCGGCCTACAGCGAATCAGGATACACGACGATCTCGACGCGGCGGTTTTTGGCCTGGCCGGCGGCGGTACCGTTGCTGGCGAGCGGGTAGCTGGATCCCATGGCCAGGATCGACAGTTGACGGGCGGGCAGCCGGCCGCGCTCGACAAGCTGCGCGAACACAGCCTGGGCCTGCGCCGAGGTGAGCAGGTGGGCCGCCGTCGGGTTGGCGGCCAGCGAGTCGTCGGTGTGCCCTTCGATGACGATTCGCTGCCGGGCGTAGCTGCGGGTGATGGCGCCGGCCACTTCATCGAGAATCCGGCTGCCATCGGGCTGGAGTTGGCCGGAGCCGGGGGCGAACAGTTTGTCGGCGGGGAGGCCAATGCGAATCACCGCCCCGTCTTGCCGGATATCGAGCCCGGGAATCGTCACCGTCTGGAGCGACTGCTGCACGCTATTGTTGGCCGAGAGCGTCGCCCCGCCGCGGAATCGCGTCGAGGCCTGCAGCGCCGTGACCTGCTTTTGCGCCTCCTGCTGCGCGAGCTGTGCCCCTTTGTATCGTTCGCCAAGTTGGCCCAGCTCCTTCTGCAGCAGCTCAACCTGTTTGAGTGACGACTGCCGCATCTGCTCGGTCTGAGCTACCTGCCGATGCAGATCGGTATTGTTCTGATCGAGCTGGGCAATGCGGCGGTTGAGTTCCTGCACCTGCGTGGCCAGCGACTGCGCCTGTTGCTCGAGCGGATTGTTTGCCGTTGACACCTGACCCGGAGGCGGCTGAAAGGGTCCCCCTTTGCAGCCGAGGACTCCAGCGAGCAGAACTGCCGCGAGCCACGCCCCGCGCCGCGCAGACCGCTTCCGCGGCCAGCAGGAAATGCGGAATCGTGGAGCCAACGTGGGCATGGGAACAGGTCCAAAACAGGGGCAGGGCGGAGCGCGCCCCCGCCCGCTCGCCAGGAAACGGGGCGGATCGTAGCAACCTGCCCAGCTTGCCACAACGGCAAATCGTCGCCCTGCTAGCGGTGACAAAGAAACACGCGGCCGCTGTTTCGCCGCCGGCTGCTTACCGGTCGCTGTTGCGAACACCCAGCAGCTTGCGATGCTCGGCCCGCTCGTCGATCTCGCCGTGGGGCCCGCCCGAGAGGTGGTCGAGCAAGGGGCTGCGCCGACCGGTCCCGCAGCTGGAAATCGCCAAGTCGGCGGAATCTTCGCGCGAGTTAGTTCGCGTCACCGTTCGCCGCCGGGGAATGACCGGCGAAGGTTCATCCACCCGTTCGATCGGGCGCACCGCACGCGTGGCGGACTCGTGGGGTGTAAGCTCGCGAGGGGCGAACTCGGGCTCCTCCGCCAGCAGTTGGTCGTCCGTCGGGAGCGGCGATTCGGGTTCGAACTCGGCGTCGCACGTATCCACGCCAGGATCCACTGCCGTGAACAGCACGGCTGGCTCCGGCAACTCTTCCGTTGTGAGCTGAGGCTGCCACGGAGGCTCGGCAAAAGGGGCAGATTCGGACTCGGCAGCCGCGACCGGTGTGATGCTGCGTTCCACTTGCAAAAGTTCGGCCGCTTGATAGCGCGTTGCGCGCTCGGCCGCTGGCAATTCGACGGCTGGCAGTTCGATCGCTTCGTCGGCCGATTCGTCAGCCTCCTCGGGGCGGCCGCGGGTCAGCCAACCGAGGAGCGCCGGGAACAGGAAGAGCGAAGTCCCGAGACAGGCCATGACGCCCAGCGTCAGCACCTGGCCGAGGCTCTGCAGCCCCTGATGCCGGGCGAGAATCAGGCTTCCAAAGCTGGCCATCGTCGTCGTCGATGTGAGCAGCAGCGCCACGGCTGTCGAATCGCTCAGGCGGAAGCGGCCGCGCGTGCGCCGCCATTCGTGGACCAGGTGCACGCCATCGTCGACCCCGATCCCCACGATCAGCGGCAGGGCGATCATATTGGCCGGATTGAGCGGGATATTGAGCCAGCCGAGCAGGCCGCAGAGTACGAGCGCCCCAATCGCCAGCGGCACCATCGCCAGGAGCGAGTGCGCGAGGCTGCGAAAGTCGATCCACAACAGAACGAGTACGGCCCCGAGCGCATAGACGCCCGCCCACAGGTAGCTTTGTTGCATGTGCCGCGAAGCATAAAAAGTCTGCACCGGGTGGCCGGTGATTTGCGGATCGATCGATTCCACGTCGCGGACGAAGCGCTCCAGCTTGTCCATGTCCCAGATGTCCCCTTGCGCGTAGACGCGGAGCAGGTAGCGGTGCCGCACGCCGACAAAGCGGTCGACCAGCTCCCGCGGCAGATCGGCCAGTTGCGGCGGCTGCGGATGCGCCAACTCGCGCAGCGGGGCGAGCTGCGCGAGGCCCTGGGTGATCCAGGCATCCTGGGCCGCGGTGAGCTGTGTTTCGATGACTCCCGGGGGAAGCTGCGTGAGCGCCAGCCGCAATTGGCCGACCAACTGGCCCGCGGGCGTTTCGTAGGGCGTTTGAGCGGCCAGGAGTTGTTGGGCCCGGGCGGCCTCATGCACCAGCCGCGGCGCCGCGATCGCGGCGCGCGGGGGAGGCTGCTGCGGCAGGCTGCGGAGCGCGGCGTGGATCGCGGCCACGGCCTGTTCGCCGGCGGGTGTTGTGGCCGGCAAGAGCGATCCAATTTCCTCGGTTTTGGCCACCGTCGGCAAGGCTTCAAAGCGCGTCTTCTGCGCGGCCAGCTCTTCGCGCGAGTCGCACATGGCCACGGCGAACCAGACACTGTCTTCGAGCTTCGTGAAGAGCTGCCGCTCGATATCGGCGCTTTCCAAATGCCGCGGTTGCAGATTCAGCAGGTTGTGGTCGTAGCGGAGATTTCCCGCTCCGATCGCCAGCCCCAGGACAAAGATCAATCCCACAGCCATCACCAGCCGGGGGCGATTCACCACGGGCGACAGCCAGCGGCCGACCGGCAGGATCTGAGCCGTCGACGCCATCCCTCCCGATGTCGCGCCGCCTCGCGCCCCGCTGGCTGCCATTGGCCACTGCATATCGACGAGCAGGATCAGCGGCGGCAGGATGACGACCGTGGCCAGGACGCATAGCAGGATGCCGCCTCCCGCCACGACTCCCAGTTCGCGGACGCCGAGAAAGTCGGTCATCGCCGCCATGAAAAACGCGGCGGCCGTCGTCACGCCGCCGGTTACTACGCCGGGACCCACATCGCCCGCGGTTCGCAGGAGGGCGGCGATTTCGCCGTGGCCATCGCGCCGCAGGCGGAGGTAGCTGGCGACGTAGTGAATTCCAAAGTCGATTCCCAGCCCGATCAGCACGACCGCAAACGCCGAGCTGAGAATGTTCAGGTGGCCGATCGCGAGCGTAATGAAGCCGAAGGAATATGCCATTCCCAGGAGCAGCACGCTGCACGCCAGGGCCGCATGTCGCAGTCCGCCATAACCGGCCACAAACAGGAGCAGCACGCCGACGAGGCTCAGCACACTCGTCCAGACCGTGTCGGTCTGGCTGGCCTGCATTTCGTCGAACTCGATCACCGGCATCCCGGTCAGTCCGAGCCAAGCACTCGGATGCCGCTCGCGGACGCGGTTCAGTGCCGACCGTAGCGCGGCGATCTCCTTGGCTCCGCGGGCGAATTGCGTCGGATCATCGCGCAATTTGCAGAGCACGAAGCCCATCTGGCCATCGTCCGCGAGCAAGTATTGCGGCGCGAATTGCTCGGCGGGAATCGCGCCGCCGCTGGCGAGCAGTCGAGGCGGGCCAGCTTGATCGGCGCTGGACTGCTCCTGCAATGCGGCGAGCGTCATCCCGGCGATCTGCGCGTAGTTCCGATAGAGCTCGGCCAGGAGCGCTGGCTCGGGAGAGTGCAAGTGTTCGAGGCGGTCGTTGAGCTGCGCGAGGGCCGCGGCCGGATCGGCCGACATGCCAGGACGTGGCACCAGCGCGGTGGCCTGCTCGACCTGTTTCGCAAGTCCAGCGAGTTGTTCGGGCGGCAGGAAATGCAGCGCCTTCGTCTTCAGCTTCGACAGATCGCGGCGGAAGAAGATCGACTCGAACCGCTCGGGCTCCTTGGCCAGTTCGGCCGCCATGTCGTCGATCGCGGCCTCGAGCACCTCGCGCTGGTCCGCCCGCACGACAATCACCGCGTCGTCGCGATGGCCGAACTCGGCCAGATAGGCGAGCCACCGCTGGTTGTATTCGCTCCGTGGATTGAGCAGATCGAGCCGGCTGGTCTTGAACGCGAGTCCGTTGACCGTGATCAGAATCGCTAGCACCGCCAGCATTACCGCCGTGCCGACGACGACGCCGGGCATGCGCAGCGTGCGGCGCGTCACCGCCAGGAGGGGTGCAGCCAGAGGGGACGTCTCGATAAGCGGATTCCGTTCCGCCGGCATCGACAATTCCTGGGTCAGCCCGCCGCAGTGGCGGGACACATGGGTAGCCTGGGCAGACTCTAGCTACAGGGACCAGCGTGCTGCCCGCACCTTCTCGCTAATTTACCTATCGGCTGTCCCGGAGTAGATCGGGACGAAGATCAATGTAAGCCGATCGCTCACTTCGCCCAACAGCGAAACTTGCTAGCGGCGCAAGCGGTGCTATCTAGTGTTCGTGCGAATCGGCTGCCGGCTCTTCCAGGAAGAAGCTCGAGATAAAGCCAATCACGTAGACAGTTGTCCCGACGATTGCAGCCGCCGCGGAGAACTGTAGCGGCGAAGTTTCGTACGGCATTTTCGCGGCCAGCTCTGCCGCGACGAACGCCGCCATCGTGCCGATTAGCCGGCCGCCGATATTTGCGGCAAAGCTTTCGCCTGTGCCTCGCAGATGGACCGGATACGCATGCGGCAGGTAGTTCCCCCAGAAGCTCAACTGGCCGACCGTGAAGAGTCCTACGAGGAACATGCCGACCGACATCGTGGTGACCGGAATCGTGCCCAGAAAGGGCGGTCCCCCTTCGCCCCATTCGAGCGGAATCTCGAAGAACGTCGTGTTCGGGATTCGCAGGAAGAACCAGAACACGAGCGGCGTAAGAATCATGCCGGGGATTTGGAACAACCGCAGTTTCCATCCCCAGGCGATGGCACCGGCCAGGACCGCCGCCATCAAGAAGCGGCCGACAAGTCCGCCGATCTCCTGCATCTTGGTGTATTCCGAGGCGATCTTTTGCGAGTACCGCCCGGCCGCCGCCCCGCCGATCGCCTTTAGCTTGTCGGCGTTGGTCTCCCCTTTTTCCCGAGCGGCGGCAACTGCGGCTTCGCTGGCCTTTTTCGAACCGGCCTGCACCTCGGCCAATCCGGGCACGATCTGCGGCATCTGCTGAATCGCACCGAATGCAACGCCGAGCGTGCAGGCAAAGCCAATGGCCGTGACGATCGTCGTTCGCCACAGGTTCGGCGCGAACAGGGCCGCAATCGTCGGTCGCTTGAGCGTTCCCGCTTCGCGCTTTTGCGCCCAAACGGGGGACTCCGGCAGGAAGGGGCGAATCAGAATGAGCGGAATTGCCGGAATCAGACCCGACATCAGCGTGTAGCGCCATGGGGCATGTTGATGAACGGGATCAATCGTGCCGACGAGCGACGTCAGGAACTCAGGAATGGCGATCGCAGGAAAGTTGGCGCCCGAAGTAATGGCAATGCCGTTGGCCACCGCCACCAACAGACCGCCGACTGACGAGAACGCCTGCGTGTAGCCCAGGACCGCCTCCCGCCGTTTTGGATCAGGGAAGAGTTCGGCCAGCCAAGCAACCGCGGCCACAAACTCGACGCACACGCCCACAAACACGAGACAGCGGAAGAACAGCAGCATCCACAGGTTCGTTGAGAAGCCGGCGAAGAACGCGGAGAACGCGTAGAGCAGAATGCTCCACGTGAGAACGCGCCGCCGGCCGAGTCGATCGGTCAGGTAGCCGCCTAGCAGGCCAAAGATTCCGCCCGCCACTGCCGGGATATAAAAGAGCCGCCCGACCCACGTCTTGAATCCCGGATCCGTGGGCGAAAAGCCGCCAAGTTCCAGAATCGCCGGCCGAGCAATCAGCGGGAGCATGAGCAGTTCGTAGATATCAAACGCAAAACCGATCGCGGCGATCGTGCAGATCAGCCACTGCACCGTCGTAAGCGGGGCGGGCTTGGCATCGAGGGAGGGCTTGCTCATGAGGGCGATTCAGCGCGGGAAGGTGGGACGAAGCAGGGCTGCTATCGTAGCATGCTCAGCCCAGCGCGGGAACGCATTACCACCCCCAGTGTTCCCCCCGAACCGCTCGCCAAAGCCGTACCCCCGGCCAGCGCGCCGCAGCGACGCGGATGCGACAGCCATCTTGGTCGTCGGCCTCACCCTCAGGCAACGACCTGTCGGCGTCGTCAGACGGATTTCGGCTTCTGCATGAACCGAAAAAATAGCAGGAGGAGCAGCGAACCGCCGACCGCCAGAGCGAGGCTCCGAATGTCGAAGCCGTCGACCCTCCCCAGGCCCAATTGCGAACCGAGGAAGCCACCCACCAGGCCCCCCGCGACTCCCAAGAGCATCGTGACGATGCAACCGCCGGGATCGTTTCCCGGCATCAGCAGCTTGGCGATGATGCCCGCCACGAGCCCGACAATGATCCAACTGAAAAGTCCCATGGTACGATCCTCGCCGAGAAGAGAAGTGCAGGCGCCAGAGAAGGTGCTAGTGCCAAAGTTGATATTGGCGCAAGACAAGAGTGGAAGGCGAGATTATACACCGATTGGCTTCCCACAGCCTCGACGCATCCGGCAGTACGACGACTCCGGGACCAGGGCGGGCGTCAGATTTGTAAGTGGCGAGGCGGCGACAGGCGGGCGAGTTGGAATTCGCCCAAAACACGAGGCAGTCGCATTTTCAGGGGGGTGGGCTCGAGCGTGGCGGCGCGCGACGAAAGTCGTTGCGGGACTTGAACTTCTGAGGGTTGCCGGAAATGCTCGCGACGGCGGAAAATTGTTCGGATTTTTGCGATTTTGCATAAGTCGTTGTGCGGTCAATCTTTGTGGCCAAAATGGCTCCGGCCGGGCGGGGAGGTTGTGGTATACTCGCAGCCCGGCGAAACACTTGGCGCTGCGCGATTCGTGCGGCTAGTCGTGTGGCAAAACGACGCGGAGTTGTCGAAGCACGGCTTCGACCTACGGTCGCGCTCTCGCAAGTGCCTGGCAGGCAAAGGCCTGTCCTGATCGACTTTGTCGAATCAGCCGCTGCGCTCTTTCACAATTCGATGACAGTTGACTGGCTTGATGGGGCGTGGTCGGAAAGACTGCGCCGACCAGTGAGAGCGGTGACGCGCGTTGAGCTGAACATTGTGTTAAATATTCTGCCGGCGCTCACCTCAGTGCGGCGGTCGTAAGTGGCCTATGGATAACAACTTGCAGCATCGCTGAGCGCCGCTGGCCGACGCGGGGAACCCCAACAGCGTTCAGTCGTTCAGTCAACTTAGGCGGAGAGAGCAAGTGGATTGTCCACGTGTAGCGCAGGCCGGCGAGAGGCCTCGCCGGCCCACTTTGACCCCGTTTTGAGGTGAACATTGCGCTTAATGGCGTCCGGCGCTCAGTTCGGCGCTGCGGCCGTAAGTGGCTTTTGGATAGCAACTTGCAGCATCGCTGAACGCTGCTCGCCCGTGCGAGAGGGCCCAACAGCGTTCAGTCGTTCAGTCAGCCCGCGGCCGAGAAGGCGGGAGTTCAAGCGAGCGAGGGAACGAGGCGCGAGACCCAACTGTGTCCCTGGCGGCAGATCATTCCGGCGGCACGATCTCGAGCAGTTCGATCGCCAGATAGCCGTCGAGATAGATGAACGCCGTCCGGCCGTAGGTCGGCGTCGCCTGGGTCAGGCGAAACATTTCGCACAGGTCGGGCCCCGGCACGATCCGGTAGAGCGAGCCGAGTTGCACCTCGCGGAGGATGTTGTGCTCGATCAGCACCCGGCCGAGCGGAATCCGCTCGCTCTGGATTTCCTCCCGCACCTCATCATCGAGAAACCGCAGGTTCAGCCGGGGAATGCCGAACAGGACTGGCCGCCCGTCGGACTGCCGGTGCAGGACGATCTTTCGCGAGTAAAAGTCGCCGTCGGTCCGGGTCGCCAGAACCTGGACATCGACCCGCGACGCATGAAACCGCTCGACTGACACGGTCATGTGCTCGTGATGGGCGAGCAATTGCCGGTAAGGCTCGGGCACCTGTTCGGCCAGCACCTCGGTAAACGTACCGAGCGGCGCGAGCTCCGGGTAGAACAGGCCGGCAAGATGATCGAGGGCGGGCATGTATCGGCGGGGCGGGAGGGCTAACCGATCGACGTCAGCACGGCCGGCGGAGGCGCTGCCGCCGGAGCATGGTCGAGGACGCTGTCGATCAGGTAGTACAGCAGCGCTCGCAGCTCTTCGGGCTCGATCTCGTCGGCGATCTTCTCGGCCCGCTCTTGATGCTTCTCGATCAGCCGGGCCGCTTTGTCGAAGACGCCGGCTTGCTGGTAGAGCTCGCGGACGCGGGCGAGACGGGCAGAAGTGCTGGTGGCTAGTGGCTGGCGGCTTGGGGAAACGAGCGACAGGAGTTCTTCTTGTTCAGGCGCGGCAAGCCCTTCGAGGGCCAGGGCCCACAGGACTGTCGGCCGACCGCCGAGAATGTCGCCGCCAGCGGCCATTTTATTGTGGCTGTCGCCGTCCCAGTCGCCCAGGTCGTTGATGATCTGAAACGCAACGCCGAGGTTCCGCGCGAACTGCTTGAACGGCTCGATGTACTTGTCGATCGGCCCGGCCAGCCGCGCGCCGGAAAACATGGCCGCCTCAAACGCAGGGGCGGTCTTCAGGGCGTAGATCTTGAGTGCGTCGAGCGGCTTCAGCCGTTTGTCGCGGGCATCGCGCCAGAGGAGTTCGGCCCCTTGCCCCTCGGACAGCCGGAGGTGGGCGTCGGCCAGTTGGTCGAGAATATCGGCCACGACGTCCGGCCCCAGCGTCTTACTCTCGCGGCTGACGAGCCGGTAACCCATCCCGATGAGATAGTCGCCGATATTAATGGCCGTCGGCGTGCCGAATCGCTTGTG